>NZ_ACZV01000001.1 GCF_000176235.1 Vibrio orientalis CIP 102891 = ATCC 33934
CACCTGCATGCGCTTTACGCCCAGTAATTCCGATTAACGCTCGCACCCTCCGTATTACCGCGGCTGCTGGCACGGAGTTAGCCGGTGCTTCTTCTGCAGCTAACGTCAAGTGAGGCCGCTATTAACGACTCCACCTTCCTCACTGCTGAAAGTACTTTACAACCCGAAGGCCTTCTTCATACACGCGGCATGGCTGCATCAGGCTTGCGCCCATTGTGCAATATTCCCCACTGCTGCCTCCCGTAGGAGTCTGGACCGTGTCTCAGTTCCAGTGTGGCTGATCATCCTCTCAGACCAGCTAGGGATCGTCGCCTTGGTGAGCCCTTACCTCACCAACTAGCTAATCCCACCTAGGCATATCCTGACGCGAGAGGCCCGAAGGTCCCCCTCTTTGGCCCGAAGGCATTATGCGGTATTAGCCATCGTTTCCAATGGTTATCCCCCACATCAGGGCAATTTCCCAGGCATTACTCACCCGTCCGCCGCTCGACGCCCTTAACGTTCCCCGAAGGTTCAGTTAAGTCGTTTCCGCTCGACTTGCATGTGTTAGGCCTGCCGCCAGCGTTCAATCTGAGCCATGATCAAACTCTTCAATTTAAGATTTTGTTCGGCTCAATGAATACTGACTTCAAAACTACTAATGTAATTTTAAAGCTATTATCGTTCCAACAGAACGATAATGAATTGACTGTGCCAAGTCCGAAGACTCGTTTGGTCACTTCGTTTCATTGAAACCTAATTTGATACCGAGGTATCTAATTGGATTATCATCAACGAGTGCCCACACAGATTGATAGGTCTATATTTTTAAAGAGCTTTTTCTAACTTCCGTTGCGCTCAGCGCCGCGTCGTTAGGGGTGCGTATCTTACGCTTCCCATTTTGAGAGTCAAGCATTTTTTCAAACTTTCTTTTCTCTCTTTCCAACTCGGTGTGTGATGTTTGTCTCACTCCGTGTCGGTGAGGCGGCATTATAGGGAGGTCTGACAGGATGACAAGTGTTTTTTCGAAATTAATTTCTGTTTGCTCAAAAAGAAATCAAATCATTAAAAATAGAATAAAATTTCAACATTTGAGTCATGTCACATCAATATATTGGAAAAACAACAACCATATACGTAAGATCCCTGTGTCTATTTTGTTAACAGTAGACCTAATTTTTCTTCAAACCTAAAAGTTGTATTCTAATATGAGTTCAAACAAATCGACCTTAATGATTGTCGCCTTAGCTGTATTAGGTGGAATCATCTTTTCGCAGGTTGCTGTGTCGCCTGCATTAAGCTTTGTTCTGGGTGTTTTTGCTTCCGCTTTTATTCTTAAACTTTCGAACACCACTATTGAGCAGGAACAACCTAACGATCCATCCACTAAAACATTGTATGTAGGTAATCTTCCATACAAAGCAAACGAGTCACACGTAAAAGAGTTGTTTGCTAAACATGGTGAAGTCTTTGCAGTGCGCTTAATGAAAGATAAACGCACAGGTAAACGAAGAGGCTTTGGATTTGTGGTGATGGCAGCAACTGATGCTCAAACCGCTATCGATGCTTTAAATGAAAAAGACTACATGCAACGCACTTTAAAGGTACGTATCGCCAACGATCCTAAATCGCAATCGGAAAATGTTGAACTGGACTAAAGCCGAGCTGGTGTAATGCCTTATTTAACGCTCCCTCTTCCCAAGGGGGAGCTGTTGAGAAAATCTCTCGCTTTCCACGCGTTTCTTTCTTGCCCGTCGTCTCAAGTAAGTCTTCAACTCTTCTTGCGATCGCTTCCCCAGAGTCAACCAACAAAACACGATCTGTCAGTACCGCTTGAATCTCTTGCTTAATTAATGGGAAATGAGTGCAGCCCAGTACTGCGACATCTACTTTATTTTCGATTGCTGCGAGTATTTGTTTTAACTCGGCTAAGTCAACCGCCTTTCCTCTCAACTTCTCTTCCGCAATATCTACTAAGCGAGTCGAACCTAATAGCTCGACAGGCTTGCTTTGTGAGAAGTCTCGAATCAGGTCATGGGTATACGGGCGTGTTACTGTCGCAGGGGTCGCGATCAACCCCACCGCTTTATTGGCTAAGTTTGATGCAGGCTTGATAGCTGGAACCACGCCAACGACAGGAATAGTCAGTTTTGCACGTAGTGTAGGAAGAACGATAGTGCTTGCCGTATTACAGGCGATGACGACTAAATCGATATGATGCTTTGCAACTAATGAAGTAACTAATCTATCCACTCGGTCGATCAAAGTATCATGGTCCAACTCACCATACGGGTAGGCTTCATTGTCAAAGATATAGAGATACTCAAGTTGAGGCAGCTTACTTTGAATTTCTTGATAAACAGATAGACCGCCTACCCCAGAATCAAAGATTAAGATTTTTGCTTGTTGCTTGGACACTTGAGTCACTCATTTACTTTCGACCATGCAATGATACTCACTGCTCGATATTTGGCAATCTCTTCGCTTGATAGCGTTGATGACTGAACCGTTCGCCGTGCTCTACGTCGATTAATTCAAGTTCAAGGCGACCAGTGTAGCTACGGGTCTGGGTGACTAAGGTATGAAACTCACCATCTTCTCCGCATGGGTCAACGCCTGCGGGTAGACTATCGATGAAGGTTTTGGCGTACCATTTACCGCAATAACTTGAGTCCAACTGCGTGCCATCAGTTGTGACCACCAGCGTTGTGATGCCTCGTTCAATAATCTCTTCAGCAAGTTCGCGGCTGTTTGCTCCTAGTAGCGGAAAAACACACTCCCACCCTGCAGGTTCAATGTAGCTACGGCGGTATGCCTCGATACCATTACAAAACATATCGCCAAACGCGACTGCATCAATATTGAGGTTAGAAGCCTTTAGCGCGTTGATGATGGTTGATTGATACACCTCGTTGGAAGGAAACACTGCAGGCAGTTCGATTTTAATCAGAGGAAGACCCAACAACTCAGCTTGCATATCGACCACCGATATCGGCGTCGCTTGAAAAGGCACTTCGTCTTCAACATAGGTGGTATAAAGCCCTACCACTTGGTATTGATCGCTGTCCATCAATCTTTCGAGAGTGAGAGTCGAATCCTTGCCGCTCGACCAGCTAATGATGACGTTCTTTTTCATACTGTTTTTCTATTGATAAGAAAAAACCGCCCGGAGGCGGTTTGATACTTTAAAATGCGTATGTAGCATTCAGGTAATATGAACGCCCCATCGTGTTATAAGTTTCTTGTGTTGTGTACTCTTCATCGAACGCATTATGGATTCGACCTCGAACAGTCAACTGTTCACTGAATGCGTAGCTCGCTGCAAAATCAACTAACGTGAAAGCTTCTAACTCATTGGTATTGTCAGCATCTTCATAACTCTTACCACGGTAAACCGCTGTCGCATCTAGCTGCCATGCATTTAACTGATACCCTAAGTTCCAACGCGCTACATGCTTAGAACGACGAATTAGCTGTTTACCCGTTGATGAATCTGTCGCATCAACATAATCATAGCCAAACGTATTTGAGACATTATCTAGGTAGAAGGTAATTGATGATTCAATACCTTTCATTTCTGCTTTATTCACGTTCGAAGGAATCCAATCGCCTGCTGTGTTATTTGGATCCACTGGAGCCCAAGCAATCAACTGATCAATTTCAGATTTATAGCCCGTTACTTGCCATTCAACGGAGTCATGATAACCATGGAAGCCGAGTTCATAGCCAAAGCTTTCTTCAGGTTGAAGATTTGGGTTACCCGCATCAGGATAATAAAGATCATTAAATGTTGGTGCTTTAAAGCCAGTACCAACATTAGCCGCAGCTTTTATCTCGTCAGATAACTTATAAGATGCACCTAGTTGCCATGTATTGCTGCGGCCATAACTTTCGTTGTCATCGGTGCGCACACTCGCTTCCGTAGCAAACTGTTCTACCACATAGTTTGCAGTTACGAAGAGAGCTTTATTGTCACGAGACTCTTGGATGTAGGTTCCCTCTGTTGTAGAAACCTTCTCTTCATTCCACTCTAAGCCGCCAGCAAACGTGAAATCATTAGTTAGTTTGTAGCTATGCAGCCAAGTCGCAACGTTTCTTTCACTTTCAAAACGAGAGTCATCTTCCAAGTCGTTACTATCACGGCCTTTGTCAGCATTCACTGCTAGCGTAAGTTCAGAAAAATAACTTCCATTTAGATATTTAGCCTTACCAGCAAAGTTATAAAGTGTGCTTTCTGATTCCGCATTAGGCTGAATCACATTGGTGAACGAGCCAAAATCAAAGTTCGTCTTGTCGTATTCAGAGTTACCTTTGTGGTAATAACCTTGAAGGCTAACTTGAAGAGCATCATTCACTTGATGCCCAATCTCAGCCACAACACTCGCTTTATCATACCCATCTTTATCATCTTCAAAAGGTGTTGTATCTGTCGAGGTGCGCGCTGATACGGCTCCGCTATCACCATTAACAGAGACGCTTACTTTACCCCAAGTGTTTTCGTTGAGATCACTAGCTGCATTAATACCCGCTTCGTAGTAGCCATGGCTTCCCATACCACCAGTTACTTCGGCAATGCTTTCACCTTGGTAGTTGGTCACGATGTTGATCACACCAGAGATAGCATCAGAACCGTAAAGTGCAGCTCTCGCACCGCGAATAAACTCTATACGTTCAACACCCGTTAGTGGAATCTGGCTAAAGTTCGCTTCACCTGCAGTAGAGCTACCAATACGAACACCGTTAATCAGTACAAGTAAGTGGCGAGAAGAGCTACCACGAACATAGACGCTTGAATACTGTCCAAAGCCAACACTGTTAACTTGCACACCTGGTAATGAGCGCAACGCTTCCGGTAGTGATTTTACCTGAGAAAGTTCAAGCTCTTCTTTGGTAACAATAGTAATCGGAGAGATAACATCTTTGATACTTTGCTCAAAACGGTTCGCTGTGACTACCATAGTCTCATCGGCAGAAACTTCTTGAGCATAAGAATAAGAGGTGTGTGAAAGTAGCGATGCCACTGTCATCGCTAAAATAGATCGGTTCATTTTTATAATCCTAAATCGCGTAAGTCCTACTGAGCGTGGAGCGTCTTGCTTCCAGTGTGTTTACTCAGTTGCTGGCAGGTCTTCGGACTTAAGAGCTCGGATTTACCACCTAATCACTCGACTTCCCACACAACTCTATGTGCAGTGTCCTATTGAGCTTTCGTTCTCTTTTACCGCTGCGCGTCAGTTCTGGAATTACACCAGATTCCCTTTTCAGCCATCTATACATCTAAATGGCACCAGCTTGGCGACGATGTTATTAAGCTATTAGTTGTTTGTCTAGCCAATATTGTCGATTTATATCATTTAGACACATTTCATAGCGCTCACAACTGCCTCTTTACACACTATCTTTAACACATAACCGGACAAGACTGGACATAGCGCTGAGATTGAATAAAATCTGCGCTCTTAAACTAAATACACCTTCCACAGGTACCAAACCAAAGGTAATAATCATGGCGACTCTTGATGTAAACCCGCAAACCTACCAAGAACAATTGGCTGATAAAGTCGATCGTCTTAATGAAATGTTCGCATCTTACAATGTACCTGAGTTGGAAGTATTTGAATCTCCTGAGCAGCACTACCGTATGCGAGCGGAGTTTCGCGTTTGGCATGAAGGTGAAGACCTTTACTACATCATGTTTAACCAAGAGACGCGCGAAAAATACCGTGTCGACCAGTTCCCAGCCGCAAGCCGCCTAATCAACGATTTAATGCCACTGCTGGTTGATGCAATGAAAGACAATGATTCACTGCGTCGCAAACTGTTCCAAGTTGATTTCCTTTCGACGCTAAGTGGCGAGATTTTAGTATCACTGCTTTACCACCGTCAGCTTGATGATGAATGGACACAAAATGCCAAAGCGCTTAAGCAACGCCTAAATGATGAAGGCTTTAACCTCAATATTATTGGCCGTGCACGTAAGATGAAGATTGTCCTAGATCGTGACTACGTAATTGAGAAGCTGGATGTAAATGGCAAACCATACATTTACCAACAAGTAGAAAATAGCTTTACTCAGCCAAATGGTAAAGTTGCTGAAAAGATGCTTGAGTGGGCGGTGGATTGCACCCAAGAGAGTACTGGCGATCTGTTAGAGCTTTACTGTGGTAACGGTAACTTCTCACTCGCTTTGGCACAAAACTTTGACCGTGTATTAGCGACGGAACTTGCTAAGCCATCTGTAGTATCAGCGCAATACAATATTGCGGCGAATAAAATTGATAACGTACAGATCCTGCGCCTGTCTGCTGAAGAGTTTACTGAAGCAATTGAAGGTAAGCGTGAGTTCCGCCGACTAAAAGATGCCGGAGTTGATCTACACAGCTACAACTGCAACACCATCTTCGTTGATCCACCACGTTCAGGGATGGACATCGATACTTGTAAGATGGTTCAAGGTTACGAGCGCATCATGTACATCTCTTGTAACCCAGAAACGCTAAAAGAGAACCTAGATGTGCTGTGCGAAACGCATAATGTGACGCGATTTGCTCTATTTGACCAGTTCCCATATACCCACCATATGGAAGCGGGTGTACTGCTAGAGCGCAAAGCGTAACTACTCAACACAAAAAACGTCAAAACAAAAAACGAGCCACTTGGCTCGTTTTTTTTATCTCTGCGTTACTTAGAAATTACGACTCTACTTTTTCAGAAGATGGAGTTAAGAAACCTAACTTCTTCGCCACCCACACGAGTAAACCTAGAGTGATAAAGATGGCTAACATATTTGAACCAGCGTCTGGGTGCTGCGCCTTGATAAAGGCAGAATGGCCAAAGGCACCGACAAAGAAACACGCTAGGCCAACGAGCGGAATATCTTCAGAGACTGGGTTGTTTAGGTATTCTTGATAAAGAGCTTGTACTGAGAGAACAAGCGCAATCAGTGGAAAAATAGAGAAAGAAACTTCGCTCATTGTCAGCCAAGACAACATCGCATCACCACACATACCCGCAACCAGTGCCAGTACGAGTGTTTTTTTCTCAGAACCACGATTAACTTGGTTTATTTCATTCGACATTAATCTATCCCACCTTTTAATCGGTTACGTTCACGTTCTTTGCGATACCAGAAAGCCCCTTTGGCTATCATTCGCAATTGCATTATTAGACGCTCGGCGAGTTCATCTCGCTCATGTCCACCAAGATCCAACGCTTCTGCGCCAGAACTGAAAACTAAAGTGACTGACGCTTCCGCTTGGGTAAACGCTTCATCACGAGCCATACCTGTACTGATCAGGTATTCGGTCATCTCGGCTACAAAGTGCTGCATTTCTCTTGCAACCGCGGTTCGAAACTCAAATGAAGTACCAGAGCGTTCACGTAATAATAGTCGGAATACGTTGGGGCTACTTTCAATAAACTCCATAAAAGTTTCGACTGAAGTACGAATCACACTGCCTTCTTTGACAATGCGCTGACGAGCTTGGCGCATCAATTGACGCAGCAGCAAACCACCTTCATCAACCATGGTTAGACCTAACTCATCCATATCTTTGAAGTGGCGATAAAATGAGGTAGGAGCAATGCCAGCTTCACGCGCAACTTCACGTAAACTTAAGTTTGAAAAACTTCTATCGGCACTGAGTTGACTGAACGCAGCATCAATCAAAGAACGACGTGTTTTCTCTTTCTGCTGTGCTCGGATTCCCATCGATTTCATATTCTTTTTCTACTTCGTACTTCGATGGTCATTAATATACAACGATTGACTTAAGGAGATAACCCAAAATCTCTCGCTTTGACGATCGAGAGGCAATTAAACCGAGTTCCGTTGATTTTTCAATCTTTTCACTCTTAATTAGAGACATACGACATACCCTTTAATCTATTTGCTTGATTCTACGTGATCCCACCGACTCTCTAGTGTGCTTTTGGTGTACGCCTTAACGGAATCAGTTAAAATCTCGCTACAGCAATGTTAAGACAATATAACAAGGAAGAAGCTATGGTGGAGAGTAACCACTTTGATGTAATCGTTATTGGTAGTGGCCCAGGTGGTGAAGGGGCAGCGATGGGATTAACCAAAGCAGGACTAAATGTCGCCATTGTCGAAAAGGAAAGCAGTGTCGGGGGTGGTTGTACTCACTGGGGCACTATCCCTTCAAAGGCACTTCGCCACGCGGTTAGCCGTATTATCGAATTCAATAACAACCCTCTGTTCTGTCATAACAATACCAGCCTACATTCCACATTCTCGAACATCCTTGGTCATGCAAAGTCGGTTATCGATAAACAAACGCGTCTACGCCAAGGCTTTTATGATCGTAATCAGTGCTCACTGATTTTTGGTACGGCGCGCTTTATCGATAAGTACACCATTGCCGTGATGCAAAGCGATGGTACTGAAGAGACTTATAGTGCAGACCGTTTTGTCATCGCTACTGGCTCGCGCCCATATCAACCTGAAGGTGTTGATTTCACCCATGAGCGCATCTATGACAGCGACTCAATCTTAAACCTTAAACACGACCCTAGACATATCATCATCTATGGTGCTGGGGTGATCGGTTGTGAATACGCTTCAATCTTCCGTGGTTTAGGGGTGAAAACCGACCTGATCAACACTCGTGACCGTCTACTGGCGTTCTTAGATAACGAGGTGTCAGATGCGCTTTCCTATCACTTCTGGAACAGTGGTGTGGTGATTCGCAATGATGAAACGTTTGAGAAGATTGAAGGCACTGAAGATGGCGTGATTGTTCACCTAGAGTCTGGCAAGAAAATGCGCGCCGACTGTATTCTTTACGCCAATGGACGTACTGGTAACACAGATAAATTAAACCTAGCAGCTGTCGGTCTAGAAGCAGACTCACGTGGCCAGTTAAAAGTCGATGGCAACTATCAAACTGAAGTGGACCATGTCTACGCAGTGGGCGATGTGATTGGCTACCCTAGCCTAGCCAGTGCCGCGTATGACCAAGGACGATTTGTTGCTCAGGCAATTAACAAAGGCCAAGCTGAAGGTCACCTGATTGACGACATCCCGACCGGAATTTATACGATTCCAGAAATCAGCTCAGTGGGTAAAACTGAACAAGAACTTACCGCAGCTAAAGTGCCTTATGAAGTCGGCCGTTCTTCGTTCAAGCACCTTGCTCGCGCCCAGATTGCAGGTAAAGATATTGGCAGCTTGAAGATTTTATTCCACCGCGAAACCAAAGAGATTCTCGGTATTCACTGTTTCGGTGAACGCGCGGCAGAAATCATTCATATCGGTCAAGCAATCATGGAGCAAAAAGGCGAAGCGAATACCATTGAGTACTTCGTTAACACCACCTTCAACTACCCGACCATGGCGGAAGCCTACCGCGTTGCGGCATTGAATGGTTTGAATCGCCTGTTCTAAGCTTAATCTGCATATAAAAAAGCCGCACTGTGCAAAGTGCGGCTTTTTTGTATTTTACGTTCAATCAGTGACTATGGCCTTGAGAGAGGTTAATCAATACCACCCCGCCTGCAATCATTAACATGCCAATCCATACCGTGGTATCAAGATGTTGGCGATAAACAAAAGTCGAAATCAAACTGACCGTCACAATCGCCAGTCCAGCCCATAATGAGTGCACAATACCCACTGGTAAATCTTTCATCGCTTGACCTAAAAACAGAAACGCCGCCAAATGACCTGCTATCACCAATGCAGCAGGCACTGGTTTCGATAGACTAAAACCATCTGTTGCCTTTAACGCAACATGTGAAAGCGCTTCTGCCATCACGCCCATCAGTAAGAAAAGCCAACTCATTATGCAACTTCCTATTATTAAAATTGAACGGTAACGCTGTTTTCAAGGCATAAAAAAGCCTACACTGATTAAGCGCAGGCTCATCAATGAATTCGAGTTATTGATTTAAGTAAGCAGCATGAAACTCTAGGTGCTCATCAATAAAACTAGAGATAAAGTAGTAGCTGTGGTCGTAACCAGGTTGAATACGAACTTCAACATCTGAGTCATGCTCTTTCGCCGCTGCTTGCAACATTTCTGGTTTTAGTTGCTCGACTAAGAAGTTATCGGCATCACCTTGATCAACCAAAATAGGCAGTTTTGCTTGTGCTTGTTTAAGCAGTTCACTTGCGTCGTACTGCTTCCACGTTTCAAAATCATTACCCAAGTAAGCGTTAAATGCTTTTTGCCCCCAAGGGCATTGCATTGGGTTGCTGATCGGGCTAAATGCGGAAATTGAGCGGTAACCCTGAGCATTTTTAAGACCGATGGTTAACGCGCCATGACCACCCATGCTATGACCAGATATCGACTTAATGCGTGATACTGGGAAATTAGCTTCAATCAGTGCTGGCAACTCTTCTGTCACGTAGTCATACATATGGTAGTGACGTGACCAAGGTTCTTGTGTCGCATTAAGGTAGAAGCCAGCACCTTGGCCAAGATCGTAGCCTTCATCATCAGCGACATCTTCACCACGAGGACTAGTGTCTGGTGCAACAATGGCAATGCCCAACTCTGCAGCTCGGCGGAAGGCGCCTGCTTTTTGCATGAAGTTTTCATCGCTACAAGTTAAACCTGATAACCAATAAAGAACCGGTACTGGCTTGGTTTTCGATGCGTTTGGCGGTAAGAAGATTGCAAAGCGCATATTGCAGTTCAACGTTACAGAGTCATGGGTGTATTGTTTGTGCCAACCACCAGCAACTTTGGCTTGGCTAATATTTTCGATAGTCATTGAGTAGGCTCCATAAAGCTGACGGTTCAATTAAAAGGCATTCACTTTGGTAAAAGCGCGCAGGTAAGGACACTCTTAACAAAGGGAATGTCCACCACCTCCCGGGCGAAAGATGGTGAGAAAGATGTCTGGGCGAACAGACGGTCTCTTATCGACAGGACAGTGAGTCAATAAGAGACCTAAGTGAATTACTTATCCATGTGTAGAACAGTACGGATAGACTCACCTTTGTGCATTAGTTCGAATGCTTCGTTTACGTCATCTAGGCCCATTGTGTGAGTGATGAACTCTTGTAGCCCAAACTCACCTGCCATGTAACGGTTTACGATTTCTGGAAGTTCTGAACGGCCTTTAACACCACCGAAAGCAGAACCACGCCATACGCGACCAGTCACTAGTTGGAATGGACGCGTTGAGATCTCTTGACCTGCACCAGCAACACCGATGATGACAGACTCGCCCCAACCTTTGTGACAACACTCAAGTGCTTGACGCATCACGTTTACGTTACCGATACATTCAAATGAGTAGTCAACACCACCGTCAGTCATCTCAACGATAACGTCTTGGATTGGCTTGTCGAATTTCATTGGGTTGATGCAATCAGTCGCACCAAGCTGTTTTGCTAGTTCGAATTTGCTTTCGTTGATGTCTACACCGATGATGCGGCTAGCACCAGCCATACGAGCACCGATAATTGCAGAAAGACCGATACCGCCTAGGCCGAATACAGCAACTGTGTCGCCTTGTTCAACTTTAGCTGTGTTAAGTACCGCACCCATACCAGTCGTCACACCACAACCTAGAAGACAAACTTCTTCAAGTGGCGCTTCTTTGTTTACTTTCGCAAGTGAGATTTCTGGTAGTACCGTGTACTCTGAGAAAGTTGAACAACCCATGTAGTGGTAAATTGGCTCACCGTTGATAGAGAAACGGCTTGTGCCATCTGGCATTAGGCCTTTACCTTGAGTTTCACGAACTGCCTGACAAAGGTTAGTTTTACCAGACTTACAGAACTTACATTCGCCACATTCTGCTGTGTAAAGTGGGATAACGTGGTCACCAACTTCAACGCTAGTCACGCCTTCACCCACCATTTCAACAATACCGCCACCTTCATGACCTAAAATCGAAGGGAAGATACCTTCTGGATCGTCACCTGATAGTGTGAAAGCGTCAGTGTGACAAACACCAGTCGCTACGATACGAACAAGAACTTCACCTGCTTTAGGTAGTTCAACATCAACCGTTTCACGCTTTAGAGGTTCGCCAGCTGCCCAAGCAACCATTGCTTTTGATTGGATATGAGTTTGACCTGGTTTGAGTTCAAGTGTCATTGGATGTTTCCTTCAAATAGGTATTTAAGATGACGTAGTAAGCGTAGTAGAGCTTTCGTCTCACTTCTGCGTCGTTTTGTTGGTTGCCATTTTAGGCGTTTCACAGAAAATGATAATCCCATCAAATCGAAAATCATTTTTACATATACGTAATAATAAGCCCAATGAACAAAAAACCGGGCCTATAGCCCGGTTCATCATTAGCACTCAATTTATTAAGCGAGGAATTCTCCTCTGCGCCACTGGCGAGTCAATATCAAACCAAGTGTCACTCCACGCATCGCCATAAAGCTTAGCATTGCCAACCACAGCGCATGGTTACCCCAGCCCATCGCGAAGTAAAAAATAATAAAGAAGGCGCAAGTAGAGAAAAACATACTATTGCGCATCTCTTTACCTTTGGTCGCGCCAACAAAAATGCCATCAAGTAGAAAACACCACATGGAGATAAGTGGCATTGCTACCAACCAAGGCAAATAATTGAGTGCAATAGCGTGGACACTTTCAATATCCGTGATCAAGCTGATCAGGTTCGATCCCGCCAAAGCAAAGGCGATGGTCAGTCCGATACAAATCACCAAACTCCAGAAGAAGGTACCAATCAATGATTGATTAAGCTGATTGCGGTCCTTAGCACCAATCGCTTTACCCACCATTGCTTCCATCGCGTAGGCAAAACCATCCATGCCATAGGAGATCATCATCAAGAAGCTCATCAGTACCGCATTAGCGGCAACAATCTCATCGCCAAAACTGGCACCTTGGAAGGTCATAAAGGTAAAGGTCATTTGCAGACACAGTGAGCGCAGAAAGATGTCACGGTTAAGCTTTATAAATCGACTCAGGCCATTAGTGGTATCTTTGATTAAGCCAAGTAGTGGTGGCAAACTATCTTGATGCCACTTGCGCCATACACACCACAGACCAAAACTCATCCCAGTATAGTCAGCAATGACTGAAGCCAGCGCCGCGCCCTCGACTTTCCAACCAAAGCCAATCACAAACAGTACATCTAACGCTATGTTGGTCACGTTAGCAATGATCACCATCCACATTGGCGCTTTGGCGTTTTGTGTTCCAAGTAACCAACCGAGGAGAACAAAATTGGCCAATGCCGCTGGGGCACTCCAAGCGCGAATCAAAAAATATTGCTCGCCGTAATGCTTCACCTTGTCACTGGCATCACTAAAGCTAAACACCCAGTCCGCAATGGCTTGGTGGAATAAGAGAAACAGCCCTGCGAAGCCCAAAGCCATCGCTATCCCTTGTGTAAAGACCAGTCCCAATTGATGTTTATTGCTCGCGCCGTAAGACTGCGCCGCTAGGCCCGTGGTCGACATACGTAAAAAGCCAAGCAGCCAAAAGGTTACACTGATCATTGTGCTGCCAAGCGCGACACCACCGAGATACCAAGCGTGGTCAAGATGGCCTATCACCGCAGCATCAACCAAACCCAATAGCGGTACAGTAATGTTAGAGAGAACCATAGGGATCGCGATCAGTAGCACTTGTTTGTGCACATCGCGATTGGAGAGAGTCTGGAGTATTTGCACGTTGCCACTCAAATAAGGATTGAATGGCAAGTGTAACGGGATCACCAGCGAAGCTGAACCACTACTGGTGTTAAACGTTGTTTTAAGAAGTTCACTTTGTTAAGCCAGCGCTGCCAAAGCTTCCACCGCCCACAGTTTTGCTCGAGTGGTCGATAGGTCTTGACCCAGCGTGCCCAAGGTAAGTAACCCAACATTGCTTCGCCCGGTGCGCTATAACCATGACCGTACTGATCGGAGCCAAGTTTCTGGCCTAGCTTGGTGTGGGTAAGATCACCGGCTAAAACGATGCAGGCACGAGCGCTATCAAAATGACAGCCCAAAGCCTGAATGAACTTCGCGACCTGTTTTTCTGAACAATCGAGTAATGCATGCTCACATACGATCATCACCGGAGTTTTTTCTGGTACTGGTAGCTGCTCAAGCCAACTTAGATCATCAACGCTACCGCAGACAAGGTGATAGCGTTCACTGTTGTGGAACAGTTTCTGTCGCCAAAGTAGATTTTCAGTAACATCGAGCTCGAGCCAATGACAACGACCATTATCAACGCGGTAAAAGCGGGTATCTAATCCGGCACCAACATTAACGATCCAACCATCTGGATTACGTTTAATAAAGTCGGAAACGTGCTGATCGCACAATTGGGTAAGGGTGGCGTGAAGGAGCTGTTTTTGGTCGATGTCACCAGCAAAACATTCTGGTGCCAATTGGCAACGCTGACACGCACGGGCAGCGATAGGGTCATACACCAAGCCATTATCAACCAAACTTTCACGGCTACGAAGCCATAACGGTTTCAGTAAATTACTGGGTATTTGATAGCGATGTTTAGCTGAAGTTTGATTGGCGGCCATTATCATCTTCCTTCTGTAGCCAGAAATCAGATGATAATGAATATCAATTACAAAATCAACAAGTGAGAACTTATCTCAAACAGAGATTACATCCAGTCTGTGTTGCGAATAATGCCAACAGCTAAACCTTCAATCGCTAGGTGCTGACTGGTCAAATCCACTTTAATTGGTGCAAACTCTTCGTTTTCTGCATGCAGTAATACCGTTGAGCCTTTACGCTCTAACCGCTTCACCGTTACGTCATCATCAACGCGTGCAACCACAACCTGTCCATCACGAACATCTTGTGTCTTATGCACAGCGAGTAGATCGCCATCCATAATACCGATGTCTTTCATACTCTCGCCGTTAACACGTAGTAAGAAGTCCGCTTGTGGTTTAAACATCCCCGGATCGACTTGGTAATGTGTTTCTACATGCTCTTGAGCAAGAATTGGCTCACCTGCGGCTACTTGGCCAATCAATGGTAAACCTTCATCATCATTGGCAGCATCTTCTAACAAGATACGAATACCACGAGAGGCACCAGGAATGATTTCAATCGCTTCTTTACGAGCAAGCGCTTTTAAATGTTCTTCAGCAGCATTTGCTGAACGGAAGCCGAGTTCACGTGCAATTTCAGCACGAGTTGGCGGCATACCAGTCGATTCAATTTTGTTTTTGATCAGGTCAAAAACTTGTTGTTGGCGGGGCGTTAACGGCTTCATAAGTCACCTGTCTTTTTATACAGTTAACTGTGAGTATATCCAGTAATTGGTTAAATGCAAAGCCAATTGATTGTTTTTTGGTGAGTTTAGAAAAATAGGATTTCTAACCAGGTGTAACCCGCCAATAACATGGTCACCATAACCGCGGCCGAACCGATATCTTTGGCTCGTCCAGATAGCGGATGGTGCTCCTCACTCACCCGATCCACCACCGCTTCAATCGCACTATTAAATAGCTCAGCGATTAACACCAACACAACGGTAGCAATCAGCAGGAGACGCTCAAGTTGGCTGTCAGCAATAAATAATGCGGCAGGAATCATCAAAGATGCGAGGATAATTTCTTCTTGAAAAGCAGGCTCATGTTTAAACGCGGCTTTTAATCCTTGGCATGAGTAGCGGGTGGCATTTCTCAGCCGTTTAAATCCATGTGTCGTTTTTGGCTTCAAGCTCTTTTCTCTATTTTATTTAACAAACAATTCATTCAGAACAAAGATTGATGTTTTCATAATCAATAATAAGTAAAAGGTTCGACCAGTTTCTGTTATCCTTGCCCGCTATAAAAATACCCGCTTAGGTGCATTCCCACTTCTATAGTTAGAGAAATGGAAATGCGGTTAGGCAAAACATCTATTTCGAGGCTAAGAACCTTATGTCTTCTGGACGAATGTTATCGCGTTCCTTACTAAAACTGCCAATGTCAGTGTTAGTGAAAGGAACCACAATTCCTTCAAACCCTATTGAAGATCATAGCATTGATATAAACAAGCCTATTGTCTACGCTTTGCCATACCGCTCAGATGTCGACTTACTCGCGCTGCAAGCTCAAGTAATGAAATTAGGTCTACCGGATCCACTTGAAGCAGTAGAAATTAACGGTAAGCAATTTAACCGCTACGTTTTCACCTCTTCTCGCCAAACCGTCATGGCTAACGACCAAGACGTACCTAGCGATTCAATTACGCAATTTTCCGATCTGCTTGAGCTACACAAATTCGATAGCGAGTTGGATGTTCAAATCATTCCGACGACTGTTCTGTGGGGGCGTAAGCCGGGTAAAGAGTCACAGCAGAAGCCATATCTGCAATCATTAAATGGCCCACAAAAAGCCAAGGCGATGCTCCTGGCAGGTCGTGACTGTTTAGTGCGTATTAGCCCAGTGGTATCACTGCGTTACATGGCAGACTCTCACGGCACCGATACTTCTATTGCCCACAAATTGGCACGAGTGGCGCGTATTCATTTCTCACGTCAGAAGCTCGCCGCGTCAGGCCCTAACTTGCCAAGTCGCCAAGCTTTGTTTGATCGCTTAATGCAGTCAAAAGCGATTGAAAAAGCAATTGAAGATGAAGCGAAAGCGAAAAATATCCCGATAGAGAAAGCACGCAAAGAAGCGCAAGCGATCATGGATGAGATTGCTGCTGACTTCTCTTATTCACTGATTAAAAATGGTGAGCGTCTGCTCGGCTGGCTGTGGAACCGTATCTATCAAGGTTTGAACATCACTAACGCTGCCACTGTGCGCAAGCTTGCTCAAGATGGTCATGAGATTGTTTACGTGCCTTGTCACCGTAGCCACATGGACTACTTGCTGCTTTCTTATGTGCTGTACCGTGAAGGCATGGTGCCACCGCATATCGCGGCGGGTATCAACCTAAACTTCTTCCCGGCAGGACCGATTTTCCGTCGTGGCGGTGCGTTCTTTATCCGTCGTAGCTTTAAAGGCAACAAACTTTACTCGACAATCTTCCGTGAATACTTAGCCGAGCTATTTGCTAAAGGATATTCAGTAGAATACTTCAGTGAAGGTGGTCGTTCACGTACGGGTCGTTTGCTGCAAGCGAAAACCGGCATGCTGGCAATGACGATTCAAGCAATGCTACGTGGTCTTAACCGCCCAGTGACGCTTGTGCCAGTCTACATCGGCTATGAACACGTGATGGAAGTCGCAACCTACGCTAAAGAGCTACGTGGTAAGCGCAAAGAGAAAGAGAACGCGAGCTTAGTACTGCGTACAATTCGTAAGCTGCGTAACTTTGGTCAAGGCTATGTGAACTTCGGTGAGCCGATTCCGCTTAACCAATACCTCAACGAGCAAGCTCCTGAGTGGACCAAAGATATTGATCCTATGGGCTCTAGCAAACCACAGTGGCTAAACCCTGTGGTCAACGATCTTGCCACCAAGATGATGACGCATATCAATGATGCCGCTGCAACCAACGCGCTAACACTGTGTGCGACGGCGCTGCTTGCTTCTCGTCAACGTGCTCTATCTCGTGACAGCTTGGTCAATCAGATCGATTGCTATCTTTCGATTCTGAAGAACGTGCCGTACTCATCAACCTATACCGTCCCGCAAGATGATGCTGAATCTCTGGTTAAGCACGCGGAGTCACTGGATAAGTTTATGCTCGAAGCGGACAGCATGGGTGATATTGTCTCTCTTGACCGTAACCAATCGATCTTGATGACTTACTACCGTAACAACATCATTCACCTACTGGCCCTGCCGTCGTTGATCGCGCAGATGCTCGTGCGTCACCAACAGCTATCACTTACGCAAATTCAAGAAAACGTCGCCTTGGTTTATCCGTTCTTAAAACAGGAACTGTTCTTAAGCATTGAGCAAGAAAACTTAGCTCAGCTGACCGAAGCGTATATCGAAGAGTTGGCGAGCCAAGGTTTAGTGACCATCAACAGTGAACAACAAGTGTCAATCAACACCGCGAACAGCCAAGTGCTGGTATTGCTCGGTCGTACGATTACTGAAACTCTACAGCGCTACTCGATTGCACTGAATCTATTGGTCGCTAACCCTGAACTGGGCAAATCTGACTTAGAGCTTAAGAGCCAAGATATCGCTCAACGACTTGGTCGCCTGCACGGTATCAATGCGCCAGAGTTCTTCGACAAAGGGGTATTCTCTGCCCTGTTTACCACGCTAAAACAGCAAGCTTATCTTGATGTTGATGGTAACTGTGACAGTGCTAAGAGTGAGCAACTGGCTAAGCTCCTTTACTCAATGCTCTACCCTGAAGTTCGCTTAACCATTGAAGAGAGCATCTACCAAGCGGTAGAAGCCAAGCAAGCGCAGTAAAATTACTCGTTTTGAAATCTAAAAAAGGGCATCCAATCGATGCCCTTTTTTATTACCAGAATGCGATAAACAAACCTATGGTGACTATCATGCCAACATAGTTGTTATTGAGGAAAGCCCTAAAGCAGAGGTCACGCTCGCGATGACGAATCAAATGCTGCTGAAACACAAACAGAGCACCGACCATCAATAAGCTCCAATAGAAGCTTGCGCCGAGCTGATACCAAGTACCGACAAACATCAGCATGGTTAAAGTCATCAGTTGTAAAACGCCAATCACCATCTTATCGAAGCGACCAAACAGAATCGCGGTCGACTTAATGCCTATCTTGAGGTCATCGTCTCTATCAACCATCGCATACTGAGTATCGTAGGCAATGGTCCATATGGCATTAATGGCAAAGATAAACCAAACCATCATCGGCACTTCGCCTGATTGCGCCGCCCACGCCATTGGGATTGACCAACTAAACGCCAGACCTAAAAACAGCTGAGGCAAGTGAGTAAAGCGCTTCATAAATGGGTAAATAAAGGCCAGCACAATACCAACAATAGAGAGCTGAATCGTCAGCGTATTCATGCTCAATACCAACACGAATGAACTAATCGCTAACGCTAAAAATAAGCCAATTGCTTCTTTCGAACTAACCCGACCCGATGGCAACGGGCGTTGCTTAGTGCGTTTAACATGCCCATCAACCTTACGATCGGCAAAATCATTAATGACGCACCCTGCGGCGCGCATGAAAATAACCCCGAGCACAAAGACCAATAAGACTTTAAAATCAGGGATGCCCTGAGCTGAGATAATTAGCGCCCATAAGGTCGGCCAAAGCAGTAATAAGGTCCCGATGGGTTTGTCCATACGCATTAACTGCCAATACGCGACGGCCTTCTCCGAGGTCATTTAATACTCTCCTTTGTATAAATGGGCGCAGTAGGTAAAAACAACTCAGCAACGAGCATCGGTTTATGGTTCATCCATAGGCGAGAGCGACGAGCTAGCAAGATTTCGTTATTGACTTCAACAATGCCAACCTGAAGGGCATCTCGCTTTACATCATTAGCGCTAAATACAGTGAGCCCTAAAGGAATTTCACCTTGCTGAGCAAGATCGAATTCTTGGCCTTGCATTGACGATTGAGGGATTAGGGTACGACCTAACACCCAAGCTTGACCATCACCTTTGAGCACAACTTTACGCAGCAAACACGCCTCTTGTGCCAATAGGGAGACTTCTTGGTCGTTAAGCTTCTCTGCTTTTACAATTTTGTTATGGAGTAGATCTACATTCAAAGATTGGCAATAAGACTCTAATAAACGTGACAATGAGCCCTGTTCTAATAACCATTTTTTTGCACTTTGTGTAGGAAAGCTAAAATTATCAGGGTCTTGCCATTTAGTCTGGCGTAAGGCTGATAAATAAAGCGCAGTCGATTGATTCATACTAGTATTCAATAAGTAGCCTTATCATCGTACAATAAAGCTTCGATCTCTGATGTTAACCACTACTTCGAGTGCTTAACGCATTTTTATTACAAATAGATGCTCCATTGTAACAAGACTCAGGCGATTCGAATATCGTGATTGGAAGAAAGAAAAGTTATAAATATGATTAAACGTTACCTAGCCCAAATATTTTGCCTCTTGAGCCTTGTTATTAGTTTGCCGACTTTTGCAGAAGAAGAGTCAACACCGAAGTTAGCCTACTTCACCCTAGAACCTGATTTAACCACCAACTTCTACACCAAAGGTAAGAAGCTTGGCTATATTCAAGTTCGCATTGATATCATGGTTGCCAGTGAAGCCGATTTGAAAATCATCGAACTACACCAACCTTTGATTCGTGATGCAGTGATTGAACTGTTAGGCAAACAGTCAGAAGATACCATTACTTCATTAGCCGGGCGTGAAGACTTACGTAAAACCCTCGTCAGCCAGCTCAATGAAACCTTACTACCAGAAACCGGTAAAACCATCATTGCTGATTTACTATTTACCAAGTACTTATACCAGTAACTTGAGTAATCTCTTGATACTAAAAAGCGGCGCTAAACGCCGCTTTTTTCTTGCTTACTGTTTGGCATTAGCTCGACTTGCGTCGACTAAGCCAAATACCACGCCAGATAATAAGCCGACTAGATGGGCCGTATTGGCAATGGCCATAAATGGCTGCATAAAGCCAAGAACCAACCACACCAACATAAAACCAATAACAGGTTTAGGCATACTCAAACCAACTTGTGGCGCTTTATAGCCTAGCATCCATAGGTAGCCGACTAACGCATAAACAACCCCTGACAAGCCGCCGAAGTTGGCCCCTTCAACCCAATATTGCCCAGCCCCCGACAATGCCGCAGAAACCAAAAACAGCTGAATCAGTTTTGTCGAACCTAGCTTTTGCTCGATATCACCACCTAACTGCCACCACCAGAGTAAGTTAAAGGCGATATGCATCACCGAGAAATGCAATAGAGCATGGCCGAACCAGCGCCATAGTTGCCACTCTTGACCCGCTAGGGCCGGAAAGTGCAACGCCTGAAAAATAGCATTGCTCATACCAAACTGTTGCAAGACGAAGATCACCGAGCAGACCAGCATCACCAACAAAGTCATTGGCCCTGCCTTGGCTTTGATCATTGCCAACATACTTGGTGAATTGTAGGTAAAGTGACTCTTGCGTGACTCAGCCATATCCCACGAGGCTGCCTGATATTTATTGGCGTTGGGGTTGGCAAGAAAATGATCGAGTTCGGCTTGAACCTCAACTTGGTGCTGACCGTCCTTTAGCCATAATGCGAATCGCCCTTCTCCCTCAGGCATCATCTGAATATCAATCTGACGTGAGGCCATATAATCGATAAAGGCCTGCGCTATACGCGGATTATTGAGAGAGATGAGTCTATGCATAAAGTTATCCTAGATTGGACTGCGTCGGTAATTGAGCTCTTTGCCAGGCTTCAAAGCCACCATCAACACTATACACCTGCTCAAAGCCTTGGTTAACCAAATACTGAGCGGCACCTTGACTACTTACCCCGTGGTAGCACATCACCAAGACTGGTTGCTCAAACTCCACTTCATCCATAAAAGAAACCATAGTGTCATTGGTTAGGTGAAAGGCATTTTTAGCATGAGCAACGGCAAAAGATTGTGGGTCACGGATGTCGACCATTGTTGCGTCACCTTGCTCCAACAAGCGCTGCGCGCCATCGACATCAATATGTTTAAACTGGTCCATCAACTTTCTCTTTTCTGTTTTAATTATCGGCCGTCATTGTAACCTATCCAGTGATTAACAAGTACACGGAGTGAGTAAGGTTATCCACTAGCGATCATATTTCGACCATCTGTGGATAAAACTGTGGATTGCGTTGATAAAGTGTCTATTCGATTCTGGATCCACAATATATAGTAATGATCCTTATTTGAATGTGTGTAAGCAAGAAACTATCCCCATCAACAACTTGCCTCTAATGCCTTTATTCACCCCGCTTTCTGACAGATAGCAAAGAAATTTACCACAGAGTTACCCACAGGCAATTACATCAAGATTAGATCCCGTTATCGCGTTTAAATACCGTTTATGATCGGCAATAAAAAAGCCGAGATCATATGATCTCGGCTTCTTAAAAATTCGGAGAGGGAGAGACTAAAACTCGCCAACCGCAGCCTTAAGCTTTTTCATCGCATTCTTTTCAAGCTGACGAATACGTTCCGCAGATACGCTGTAAGTTTCAGCAAGCTCTTGCAGGGTAGATTTATTGTCATCTAACCAACGAGAACGAACAATATGCTGACTGCGATCATCTAAGCTCTTAAGTGCTAAGCTCAAACGGTTATTGGTGTGAGCTTCCCAGTTTGACGCCTCAACATGGTCTGCAACGTCTGACGCTTTGTCTTCTAAATAGACCATAGGTGCAGTGTACGAGGTGCCAGTCTCGTCATCATCAGTCGGCATCTCAAAGGTTGCATCTTGTGCAGCTAGTCGAGATTCCATTTCACGTACTTCTGATGGCTCTACACCAAGCTCGCGTGCAACGGTTTCCACTTCACCATTATTGAACCAACCTAGACGCTTTTTCGACTTACGTAGGTTAAAGAACAATTTACGCTGGGCTTTGGTTGTGGCGATTTTCACAATGCGCCAGTTACGTAGCACATACTCGTGAATTTCAGCTTTAATCCAGTGAACAGCGAAAGAGACTAGGCGAACGCCCACTTCAGGGTTAAAGCGTTTTACCGCTTTCATTAGGCCGATGTTGCCTTCTTGAACAAGGTCAGCCATTGGTAGGCCATAACCTGAATAACCGCGAGCAACGTGCACAACAAAACGTAGGTGTGAAAGGATCAATCCTTTTGCCGCCTCTATCTCGCCGTCGTAATGCAGTCTCTCAGCTAAATCACGCTCCTCTTCAGGAGTTAGCATTGGGTAGCTGTTTGCTGAGCGAATGTAGCTATCTAAGCTATCTTGCGTTACAGCTGCCATTGGGTATGCTTGACTTGTCATTCAGTTCCTCATCAATCTCTGATCTGGAGTATTTTTAACCCATCAATCTTGAACCTAAAATGAACAGGTTTCAAGCAGGGGAAAGTTATTATGCATAAACAAACTGTCTATACAAGATAAAAGTATACGGTAGCGTGTACTTTTATCAATAGTATGACAGCGACATAATAAACAGGTTCAATTTAAACGGGCTCTATTTCTTTTAGATGACGCTGAGCAGAAACCTTCGCCGCAAGGCAGCCTAGGAAAGTACCTAACATCACCAACAACAGGGATTCATCCCAGCTCAAACCAACCAGTCTAAAACGGCTATCATACAGTAGCGCCAATTGCTCAACACTGTTGTTGAGTATAATTGTGATAACCGCTGTTAAAATCCAAGCAATCGTCGCACCGAGCAATCCAAACCACATGCCAGAATAAAGATACGGGCGTAAAATATAGCTGTTGGTGGCGCCAATCAGCTTCATGGTTTGAATTTCATCTTTGTTGGCCAGTACGTTAAAGCGCAATGTATTACCAACAATTAAGAATACCGAGCCTAGCATAAGCACAGATAGAGTGACGACGATACCGCCAACAAGATTCTTAATCGCATCCAAACGAGTCAGCCAATCCTCATCAAGACGTACATCAGTAATACCATCTTCTTTTGCCACACGTGCCGCTAACTGCTTGATCGATTCTTTATCTTCCTGACTTGGTGTAATCACCAAGACACCAGGTAGAGCATAATCATCAAGCATAGTCAGCGCGCGCTCAAAGCCCGAATACTGACTAAGGTCATCGAGACCTTGCTGAGGGGAAACGTACTCCACACTCGCCACATCCAACGCACTCTCTAACTGATCTTTCAATACCATCACGCGCGCTTCCGGTGTTTGCTCTTTTAAGTAAGCACTCACTTGCGAAGGGCTAGTGACATTGGTAGAGGCAGCAGAAATATTCTTACCCAATAAATAGAGTGCAGAAGGCATCGCTAACGCCATAGAGATGACGGCTAAGGTGAGAATATTGCCCATCGGGCGCAGCCACATCTCACCTAATGAGGCTTTAGCTTGCTTAAGATGCACAGTGAAGAAGCTATCGCGTTTAACACGATTTTTGGCTCGATTTGAATTGCTCGCTTTTTTACGAGATTTAATGGCCATAATCTTCGACCTCACTCAAGAAACCTTGGTTTAACTCCAGATGACGATATTGTGGGCGAGTATTCACTAACCCCAGGTCGTGAGTCGCTAATAGGATGGTCACGCCAGCACGGTTAAATTCTTCAAACAGCTTTAACACGCGATTTGATAAATCTGGGTCTAGGTTACCCGTTGGTTCATCGGCCAATAATAGTGTTGGTCGATTGACAACCGCCCGTGCAATGCCCACGCGCTGTTGTTCACCACCCGACAATTGACTTGGTAGACACTTGGCTTTGTCGAGTAAGCCTGTTTTATCTAACGCAGCAGAAACACGGCGCTTAATCTCGTTTTCTGCAATTGACTCAATCCGCATAGGCAAAGCAACGTTATCAAACACACTTCTATCCATCAGCAGTCGATGGTCTTGGAAAACAATTCCGATATTTCGACGCAAGAAAGGGATGTCTTTGCTTGGGATACGAGTGATGTCGTGCTCATTGAAGCTAATTTTTCCATCGGTTGGACGTTCAATAGCACATATCAACTTTAGCAGCGTACTCTTTCCGGCACCCGAGTGGCCACCGAGAAAGGCCATTTCACCTCGACGGAGATGAAAGTCGACCTTCTGTAAAGCTTGTCGACCACCTCGATAAGCTTTACTCACTTGCTGAAATTTTATCACTCGAAATCCCTCTTAACTGAGTTTCTTCAATTGCTTGTTGGATAGATGACCGAATTAGTCTTCTCGACTAAATAATGCGTCGATAAATTCTTGAGTTTCAAATGGACGTAGGTCATCAATACCTTCGCCCACACCGATGTAACGAATAGGGATTTGGAATTGATCAGCTAGGGCAAAGATCACCCCACCTTTCGCTGTGCCATCTAGCTTAGTCAGAGTAATACCCGTTAGCGGTGCAACATCGCTAAACAGTTTTGCTTGGCTAATGGCATTCTGACCAGTTCCCGCATCGAGCGTCAGCATAATTTCGTGCGGAGCAGAACCGTCGACTTTTTGCATCACGCGGACGATCTTACGCAGCTCTTCCATTAGGTTCGCTTTGTTCTGCAGACGACCAGCCGTATCGGCTATCACCACATCAACACCTTTAGCTTTCGCTGATTCAATCGCATCATAGATAACCGAAGCACTGTCAGCACCAGTATGCTGAGCCACAACCGGGACGTTATTACGCTCGCCCCATACTTGCAGCTGCTCTACTGCTGCAGCGCGGAATGTATCACCTGCCGCCAGCATCACTGACTTGCCTTGCGCTTGGAACTGCTTGGCTAGCTTACCGATCGTGGTTGTTTTACCCACGCCGTTTACACCCACCATCAAAATAACGTAAGGCGCTTTACTGCTATCAACTTCAAGTGGTTTCTCAACGTTAGACAGAATCTCAGCCATCTCTTCCTTAAGCAGCCCGTATAGTGCTTCGCCATCTTTCAGATCCTGACGAGACGCTTTTTCTGTCAGGTTATCAATGATTTTTAGCGTGGTATCCATACCAACATCAGCAATCAGTAGCTGCTCTTCAAGCTCTTCGAATAGCTCGTCATCGATCTGTTTGCCTTTAAACAAGCCAAAGAAGCCAGCACCAATGTTGGCTTTAGTGCGCGCTAGACTGCGTTTAAGACGCGCAAAAAAGCTTTCTGTTGGTTTTTCTTGTTCTGCCACGCGAGGTTCGACTGGCGGAGCAACTTCTTCTTCAACTTCAACAACTGCTTCTGCTTCTGCTTCTGCTTCTGCTTCTGCTTCTGCTTCTGCTTCTGCTTCTGCTTCTGCTTCTGCTTGCTGAGTTTTGGTTTGTTCTAACTGCTCGTCAACAGTTTCAAGCTGCTCTTGCTCACGTTCTTCGGCAGTTTGTTGTGTTTCTTCAACGGGTTGTTTTGCTTGTTCTTCATCACCAAAACCAAGCCAAGAGAGTAAACCGCGCTTCTTTTTTTCCGTCATCTGGGGCTATCCTAGATCGTCTTAATTAAATCAGACTCTTTTCTGGGGCTATTATCGCTACTCAGAAAAGACAAATGACAACAAAGTGAAAAGTTTTCACTGATAAAGCGATGGTATACACTTTGTTATCAACAAATTTGGGCTGTATGTTGGCGCTCTACAGCAGAGCGACTGGCTATAGTATCACTTTATTAGCGGTCAAAAAATCTATGGTAAGACGTCGCCAGCAAAACACATCACAAAAAAAGCCATCGACGGGCTTTGTTCGTATTATTAGCGGCTTATGGAGAGGAAGAAAACTGCCTGTTCACGATACAGAAGGTCTTAGACCGACAACCGATCGCGTAAAAGAAACGCTATTTAACTGGATTGCTCAAGACGTGCCACGTGCAAAGTGTCTTGACCTTTTTGCAGGTTCTGGCGGTTTAGGCTTTGAAGCCGCTTCTCGCCAAGCGGAGATGGTGACGCTAATTGAGCTAAATCCACAAGCTTTCAAGCAATTGCAAACTAACATCGCCTCATTAAAAAGCGATAATTTGCAAGCAGTGAACAGCGATGCCCTCAGTTACTTAAAGCAACCGGGCACCCCCCATCACGTCGTATTTATCGATCCTCCTTTCCGTAAAGGGCTACTCGATGAAACCGTTAGTTTGCTAGAAAGTAATGGCTGGTTAGCGGACGATGCGATGATTTATATTGAAACAGAAAAAGAGTTGGCTTTGGAAAGCATTCCGGCACACTGGCGCCTGCACAGAGAAAAAACCGCAGGGCAGGTCTGCTACCGACTGTTTGAACGACAACAAGACTAAATAGGACGTCGATATGAAAGCGTTATTGTTACTCGCAAAAGCCGCGATTGGCTTTGTGTGGTTTATTTTGATTTTTAATATCTTTCACCCTTTCCCTGGTAATTCGGCGATTGCACTCTACATCATGACAGCGTTTCTGTTCATCATGCATGGTCTACAGATGCTGATCTTCATCGGTGCGTTTGGTGACAAGATCACGATGAGTCGCTGGGAAAAGTGGTCGATTCTAGTTTTTGGCATTTTTGCTCTGCTCGATATCCGACGCAAACATATGATGTAAAAAAAGCCGCTCAAACGAGCGGCTTTTTTTTGTCTTTTAGGCTAAATACCCTTTCACCCCATCAAGGAACATCTGGGTAGAAATCATAATCAACAATAGGCCCATTAGCCTCTCAACCGCTTTTAAGCCTCTTTCACCTAACATGCGGTGGAAGAAGTTATAGAACATCAAGATAAAAAAGGTCGCGCCCCACGCCAGCATCACCGCGCCAGATAGCTCAAGTAACTTGTCTGGATGTTGGCTAGAAAGCAGCAAAATCGACGCTATAACCGAAGGACCAGCAATCATAGGAATCGCCATCGGCACAAAGAATGGTTCTTCACCCGCCGCTAAGCCAACAATACTACCACCGCTTGGGAATATCATCTTAATCGCGATAATGAACAGGATAATACCGCCGGAGATGCTCAAGGTTTCAGGTTGAACATGGAGGAAATTCAGAATGCTTTTGCCCGCAAAAAGGAACAACAACAAAATGCCAAGGGCAAAGCAAAGTTCACGTACCAGTACGATGCGACGGCGCTTAGGATCTAAGTGCTTTAATATCGATAGGACGATAGGTAGGTTGCCGAGCGGATCCATGATAAGAAAGATCATGGTCGCGGCAGAAAGAATGTCCATGAATTAAGCCTCCAAAATGTTATAAATCAAGCGCACAAAAAAGTCGGCGAAGTATAACAATCTCATCTTGTGATTTGGAGGCACAAACGCAATTAATCTCCTTCACTTAGAGATTAACAACCCCGGTCAATTAGTGATTGCAGACTCGCTCAGCATTAATCTGCCAAATCCCCTCTTGCACAATCACTTTTTCACGCTCAATAAAGAACTCTAATAATGTATCTAGGGTAAAGCCATTGCACTTACAGGTTCTAAAACGAGCTTGCTCACCAAACGTTTCGTTCACCACCGATTCCAATTCTGATTTTGACATCGGGCGCTCTCTCAATAAGTTTAGAACGTTATGGGCATGAATTTCAGTCGACATTATGTTTCCTCAACAAGGTTTGGATTGTTGAGGATAACCAATCAGAGAATTTTTTCTTTGATTTTAAATAACCAGAGAAGCGGTGATCAGGCTATGGGCAAGTAGATAGCTGCCCGAGATGAGGTAACGCCCTTGGCGCAAAGGATGTTTATAGTCATGGATGGCAAGTAAGACGGCAGATAAGGTTAAAGTCAAACAACCGATAAATCCAACAGCACTCGCTTCCCCTCCTTGTATTAACCACACTTCACCGGCTGCCCAGTTCAGTTGCAGTAACACAATCCCCATCATCACTACAGGAAATATCAATTGATCGATCTTAGGTAGCAGCAGGAAAAAACTCACCACACCAATTCCAAGCAGCAGTGCTGGCAGCCAAAGTACCATGTCGCCAGACAGCTTAAACCAGAAGGATGCACTATAACAAAGCTGAGCGGCCACAAAGCCTGCAAAGCTCAGTCTAAGGTGCTTCTTAAAAAGGTAGAGTCCGTCAGCCACCATTGAGATCACTAATCCAAGCGATACCCACCAAGCCGCAGCGCCCACTAGCGCACTGTGACTCCAAAGCATCACTAACAACATAAGCAACGACATTGTTTTAAACATCACTGCCTGCTTTACATGATTATTTTCATTGGCGGAAATACTGATATACCCAGAAAGGGCAACCGATAGCCAGCTCCACATTCGAACACCTCAATAAAAATGAGCTGCTAGTGTAGGCAGACCGACCTAGATGTCTAGCCACAGAAAGCAAAACTTGGATCTTGATATGACTTATCTGCTTCTCTTTACTAGCAATAAACAGTACGAAACACCATTAAATAACAACTCTAAACTTGAAAAACTCGACAATTCTATTTAATTGTCTCGATTATAATAACTAAGCCATCAAAAATGGCATACCAATAACAAATAGGCAAAAACAAATAATAATAATCAATAACTTAAGAAGATTGCGAGATTAAATCGCATTTGAAAAATAGAGATTTCCAGTAAATTCACCTGACAATCTAGTGACAAATGACTGCCACTGTCATTAAAACATCAGAAACAGAAAGCACTTTTAACGTAAAACAAACTGAAAAATGACCAGCAAAAACCAAGCAGGTAAAAACAAAACAAAACTGTCATTAACAATAGAAAAACACAATATAACCCAATAAAAATCAAATAGTTAATTGCAATTTGAATTTAAAAAGATTAAGTAATGTACAAGTTTTATTTTTATAAACCACAGACAAACCGTGAAATTCCGCCCCATTCAACCAAGAAAAGTTATACTTTTGGAGCTTAGGCAATAAAATACTTGATCAAACCACCAAAACACTGCTATTCTAAAAAACATAGAATCAAACATCACATTAAAGGAGCAGTGCTATGATTTCTTCTTCACAAAAACAAGGACTTGTAATGATCGCAGTAGTCGTAGGCTTAATGACACTGCCGATGATGTACTAAGTCAAATTTAAAAACAAAAAGGGACGCAGATGCGTCCCTTTTTGTTTCAATCAACATTTCTTATGGCGTTTTTGATTTAATTATCAGCGACATGTCTAGTTTTAACACAGTCACTAAAACCACCATTTTTAAGCTTTAAGCTATAAATGCTTAGACAACACATCCCAATGAGCATAATAGAACAGAAGTGCTGCTACAGTAATTAGCGTCATCAACGTAATTGCAGCGCGCCAGACAAAACGACTACTTCTCGGCGTAAGCTCTTTTTCACATTCATCACATGTGGTTAAGAAGTCTTTGCGGTTATCAAGCTTAAAATCTTCTTCATGCACAACTTTGTTGCGAATCGTCGCAATATATCTCAGCTTACCGATCACATCGTGAGGAAGCCGCTCTTCACAGCTCGTAATGAGCTGGTGCAATCCTCTGCCATCAGCGTGATATTGAGTACGGAGAAGCTTCTCGATACGACGAGTGCGTGTCACCACTTTTTCGATATCAGACATAGTTTTCCTCCATTGCTACTAAGTTTAGCGGCATTTGCTCCATCTATTACCTACTCTCCCATTTTTTATCTAACTTGCAAGAAAATTTGTGCTGTGGAATCAATACTTAAAACCTCATTCCAACTTTTTCCGACTTGCATTGATGTGATATGGCTCGAATAGTTTTTTGCCCTTGAGTATTTTATCTTTATAGCAAGACTCATACCCAGAATAGAGTCTAAAATCTCGCTATCATTAAGCTAAACCCATTAGAGGCCGTGAAACATGCCTGTAACGCTATTCATTACTGTTGTTATCTTTGCCCTTGCTAGCGGCTGGGCGTTCGTCCACTTCTATCGCAAGCACATCCAAGGTGAGGATGCGCCAGAACAAACCGCTGTTGTCACCGTATTGGACAAACAATCGATCGATATTGATAACACTCAGCCTGGACAGGATGATCAAGAATATTGGATATACGTACAAAAAGGCCGCTTAGGCCCTAAACGTGAATTCCAAGTTGGCGTGCACTATTTCCACGCACTTAATCCTGGCGATCAGGGCACGCTCACTTATCAAGGCGATAAATTTCTCCACTTTGCCCTCAAACGTTAAGGCAATAGCCAACGGGTTTTGCCGGATTTTGCCAGCCACCAGCTCATCATTAATGCACCGCCGCCACTCAAGACAATCCATACAGGGATAACCCAGGCTGGGTGTCCTTGGTACCAACCAAACGCTTTCATTGGCCATAAGAAGATAGGATGAAGAATATAAATCCCCAGACTGTGCTGGCTGATAAAACCAATGACCTTGTTGGCTTGCGCCGATAAGCCCTCACCAAAGTAGCGGCATAACATAAAGAGCATACTCGCCGCCAAAATCACATTGAGTGTCTTATAGGACAACCAACGCCCGACCGTATACTCGCCAGCGAGCTCGCTGTTATGAATCACCATATAAGCCGTTGTCACTAACGCTGCTAAACCTAGTAACGTAAACAGCGCAACATAGCCTTTCGACAAGGGAACACGTTGATAGAGCAGATAGCCTAATGGCAAATAGCCGCTGTAAAGCCACAGCTGGTTGCTCCACGGTCCATCGATTTTGAGTAAGTACATCAGCGATGTCACGAGCCAGACCGCGACAAAGCCATACAAGGCACTCGCACCATAGCGCTTAACCACCAACTGGAAAAACGGGATAACAAAATAGAGTGGGATAAAGTAGTAAAAGAACCCAAGGTGGTAATAGGTTGCGTGTGATGAGCTATCCGCCAGCACTTGCTGCGTCACTGAAAAGTCATAGCCGCTACTTGTAAGGCCTGAAAGCAGAGCGTAAAAGAGTGACCAAATGAGAAACGGTACTAGCACCTTGCCTAAACGCCGTTTGACATAATACTTGGCATCAAATGGGCGCTTATCACTCAGCATCAAGGCGCCAGTAATTAGAATAAATACCGGTACGGCCCAGCGAGTGACACTGTTTACCCCCACTGCCGTTGCCCATTCACCGAAAGGGATCACACCAAACTCGTGTCGATACGGCGCTAACACATGAATCGCTATGACCGCAACTGCAGCCACACAACGTAGCAAATCAAAAAACAGAACCCTTTCTCTCATACTGCCACCTTCGAAAAATAACCTCTTGAATATAGCAATAAAAAAGCTGACCGCATTAGAAACTTGGTCAGCTTTTAGTCAATAAATATTCAGATTACTTAGACGATTACCGGCGGTTTCACTTTCGGTAGTTTGAGTGAAATCAGCGTAGTTAAGGCAAGGAAAACGAACGATACCCACAAACATGCCGATAAACCTGCCATCTGAAACACCCAGCCAGACAAGATCGTTCCGATTAAGCGCCCCATCGCATTTGCCATGTAATAAAAACCGACATCTAAAGAGACACCATCACCTTTGGCATAACTGACGATTAGATAAGAGTGAAGCGAGGAGTTCACTGCAAAAATAGCACCGAACAACATCAATCCGCCGATGATCACAAGCTCTGGCTGCCAACCAATTTGTACCGCGTAAGCAATGCCTGCTGTCACCAATGCGAGTAGCCCCGCCCATATCAAAGCTGCGTGTCCATCTGGCACCTTACCTTGTGCTTTCCCGGTAATTTTAGGCGCAACGCCTTGCACGACACCATAAGCGATCGTCCAGGCTGCTAAGAAGCCGCCCACCATTGAATGATCCCAGCCAAATACGCTTCCTAGATAGATTGGCAGAGCAATCACAAACCACACGTCACGCGCACCAAAGAGGAACATACGTGCCGCGGAGAGAATATTAATCGATTCAGACTTTGAGAACAGTTGGCTAAACTTAGGTTTGGTCTTCGCTTTGCCCATATCCGCTTCAAGGCTAAGCATACTGCCGATAAAGACCAGCGTCAGCACTGCTGCCATTGACAGTACCGCATACTTGAAACCAATGAGAGACAGCAGCAAACCACCAACGAAGAAGCCCGCCCCTTTCAGGGCATTTTTCGATCCGGTTAGAATTGCGATCCACTTATACAGCGAACCTTGCTGCTCATCAGGAACCAGAGTCTTGATTGAGCTTTTCGCACTCATCTTATTCAGGTCTTTGGCGATCCCAGACAGAGCTTGCGCGGCCATGACCCAAGGAATGGTCAACATCGCACTTGGTACAGCAAGCATCAAAAGCGCAACAATCTGCATTCCAAGCCCAAGGTTCATGGTTTTATTGAGACCAAGACGAGCGCCTAACCAGCCACCAATCAGGTTTGTCACGACACCAAAGAATTCGTAGAAAAGAAACAGTGAGGCGATCTCTAACGAGCTGTAGCCCAGACCATAAAAGTGCAACACCACCAGCATGCGAAGTGCACCGTCCGTGATGGTGAAGTTCCAATAGTTGAATGTCACCAACATGTATTGGCGCACGCTTTTGCTTAGGCTTGAGAACATAACATCACACCTATTAACTCGATGAAAAGCGAAAGGAAACGGTTTTCAGAGCTTTTGGATCATGATGTTCCAAAAGCTCTGATCGCTAAGTAGGGACTACTTTTGCGCAACCGCGTTGATGTAATCGACTTGAATTGGTTTGGTAAAAGCTCCAGGACGTAATGCCTGCACTTCTTGAACAATCTTGTCCAAATCCCAACCTTTTTCTAGCAGTAGATGAGCAGCAAATAACCCTGTACGGCCAGAACCGCCCATACAATGCATCGCGACCTTACCTCCGCTATTCACAATCTTGTGTAACTCAGGGCTGGCAGCTTGCCATTTCGCTGCAAACTCAGCGCCCGGTGCACAATCATCTTCAATTTCAATTTGGAACCACTGCATACCTAGCGCACGTGTTTTCTCGCCAAGTGCTGCCACGTCTTTGCTTGCAAGCTCCGCGTCATCTAACGCAGTAACAATCGCTTCAACACCTTGCTCTTTAAGCTGCGCTAGCGATGAATCTAGATCCGCCTCTTTCGTGCCTGGACACGGAGTAAGTACTAACGCACCAGCATCTAAATCAAGTTGCCATGTAGGATGTGACATATTCATTCCCAAAATTCTTATGTGTTTTACTAATACTCAAAATAATTGGATTTGCAGCTAGGCAACAAGTAAGTTCAGCCCTATGAGCATAGGTTCTCTATGTGATTAGGGTGAACTTACGCAGTTAACAACGCTGCAGATTCAAGTATGAAGAGTATTATGCTAAGCCAACGGTACGAACTAGCTCAGCTGTACGTGTTGCGTAACCCATTTCGTTATCATACCAAGCGTAGATCTTAACCATACGCTTACCCACCAGCATGGTTGAGAGTGCATCTACAATCGTCGAGCGTTGGTCACCTTTGTAATCGATAGAAACCAGTGGACGCTCTTCAAAGCCAAGAATACCTTTCAGTTCATTCTCAGACGCTTCTTTCAGCATCGCGTTCACTTCTTCTGCCGTGGTGTCTTGCTTCACTTCGAAGATGATGTCGGTCAAAGACGCGTTCGCTAGTGGTACACGCACTGCATGACCGTTAATACGGTTTTCAAGCTCAGGGAAAATCTCAACAATCGCTTTAGCACTGCCCGTTGTGGTTGGGATAAGGCTCATACCACACGCACGCGCACGACGTAGGTCTTTGTGCGGCGCATCGAGAATAGTTTGGGTGTTAGTTAGGTCGTGAATGGTGGTGAATGATGCGTTCTCGATACCAAGCTTCTCATTGATAACTTTAACCACAGGCGCAATACAGTTTGTAGTACACGATGCCGCTGTTACGATCTTGTGCACCGCTGGGTCAAAGATATTGTCATTCACACCGACAACGATGTTGGCAATGCCCTCTTCTTTCACAGGTGCAGATACCACAACACGCTTCACACCTTGCTCTAGGTATTTGTTTAGGAAAGATGTCTTACGGTGAACGCCTGTCGCTTCGATAACCACATCACAGCCAGACCAATCGATCGCATCGATGTCACGCTCTTGCGTTGTTTTGATGCGCTGACCGTTGATGACCATCTCATCGCCTTCAACCACCACTTCATGGTTCCAGCGACCTTGCACTGAGTCGAACTCTAGAAGGTGTGCCAGTGTCGCTGTGTCACCTGCGACATCATTAATTTGTACAAACTCTAGCTCTGCCCAGTCGAATGCCGCGCGAAGTGCTAGGCGACCAATACGGCCAAAACCATTAATACCTACTTTAACTGTCATATCTCTATTCTCTCAGCTAATAATTAAATTCATTAAACGCAACACTGTGGGCGTGAAGTCATCGCCTCTAGTCGCTCAATATCTTGCTTGTATTCGGTTTTCAAACAGTTAGATGCAATAAGGTCATCGATTAACTTTAGCATCCAGCCGGGTAAATCATTTGAAAGGCGGTAAAACACCCATTGACCTTGACGAACGTCTGTCAGAATCCCACTCGAGCGTAACTGCGCGAGATGGCGAGAAACCTTTGGCTGACTTTCTTGCAGTGCTTCAGTCAACTCACCAACAGATAAACACTCTTGGCGAACAACCATCATCAAACAGCGTACACGTGTCTCATCGGACAATAATTTAAAAAACTGGTGAGGAAGCATCTTATATACTCATATCTGGATATGCATATATATTAGATCGAAGAGCATATACGTCAAGCCATATATGCTAATTGTCATAAAAGTTTCATTTAGAGAAAGAAGACAGGTTAGATGATGGTATTGAGCTCTTGGCTCCAACGTTGTGCCTGAGAAATACGCGGCATGACATCATTTACAGAAACATTCAGTTGCTGGCAAACCGCTTCTACGCCGTGCCAATCGGCTTTTTCGTAGCACTCTTCAAGCTGAAGTAGCTGCCCGTACGGACCTTCACGATTCAGTAGGGCCTGCTTGATTGAAGCACACAACGGCAATTGCTCAACCAGCTCTTTAAGCGACACATCGAGCAAAGCATCAAGCAACGAAAATAGACCAATTAAGAAAGCCTGCTCTCGGAACTGACTGAATGGATTCTCGTGTGCCATTAGCATAAAGAATTGCGCACGTTGCAACGACAAGGTGTAGAGTTCTTTGGGTTTATTGACCGAAACAAACGAAGCCACCGCCAGTGAAACAAACATCTTCAGTTTGTCTTGGCCCAAATAGACTAACGCTTGCCTAAAAGAGGAAATTGGCACTTCGGTGCGATCCGACAGGGTGTTAACAAAGCGCAGCAGCTTATAGGAAAGCGCGACGTCTTTAGCCACAATCGCCTCCACCTTCAAAAAGTCGACCTCCGGTTGGCACACTTCTCGAAATAGCTCCATCGCGATAAGTTGTTCAGGGCTCACATAGCGTTGGCGAACAATCTCTGGCTTACTGAAAAAGTAGCCTTGGAAAAAGCTAAATCCCGCCGATCTCGTCGCCAAGTACTCTTCTTCCGACTCGACACGCTCCGCTAAAAACTTTCGTTTCGAGCTTTTTGCTTGTAGCTTTTTCACCATCACACAAGCTTGCTCTAAACCGAGTGCCATAATGTCGAGCTTCACGATGTGAACGAAAGGTAAGAAACGTTCCCACTCAGTAGAATAGACAAAATCATCCAGCGCAATCAGGTAACCATGAGCGTGCAACTGCTTGATGGCGACCAGAAGCTCATCGTTAGGAATACATGTTTCTAAGACTTCTACCACAATGCGATCTTTAGGCAGGGATAGAGGAAGCTGTCGAACTAGGCTCTCATGAGGAAAATTAATAAAACAGCGGGATGTCGATAGCGTGGGGTTACTGCCTACGGAGAGGAAGTTTTCCACAATCAGGCGATACGTCGCCCGATTGGGATCTATATGTGCAGGATAAGCATTTCTTTCACCGTCACGAAACAGCAGCTCATAGCCTAACGTTTGTCGTTTAGCATTGAGGATCGGCTGACGGGCGACGTAGGTTTCTTTGATTCGCTGCGGCATCGTGACAGTACGTTCGGTTTACGCTTTTGCAGCGGCAAGTAATGCGCCGCAACCCATAAACATTGAGCCGAAAACTTTGTTTATTTTCGACATGATCTTATCTGAACGAATAAAGCGCCCCATTTGCGAAGCTAAGCTGGTGTAACCAAGCATTACAACCGCATCAATAAATACGGTTGTCACCCCAAGCACCAGTAACTGAGTCAGCTGGTCTTTAGCTGGGTCAATAAACTGCGGAAACAGTGCCACTAGAAAAACAATCGATTTAGGGTTAGTTAGGTTGATCAAGATCGCCTTGCGCATCAGATTCATACTAGAAAGCTGGCTACCCGCATCAGCCATCGTGATGCTTGAGCGATCGCGCCATTTTTGAATGCCTAACCAGATCAGATACGCCGCACCAACCCATTTAATCACACTAAAGGCCAACGCTGATTGAGCCACTAAAGCGCCAATACCAGCACCGACTAACATAATATGAATCGCGAGGCCAACTTGGAGCCCTGCAATCGCGGCAAGAGAACGCCTTGTGCCATAGCTTAAACCATTACTGATCGAGTTAACCGTACCCGATCCAGGAGCAAGGCTGAACACAATTGCGGTGACCACATAAGCAAGCCAAACATGCATATCCATAGTATTTCCTCTCGACTAAACGCTCATAGCCACACATAATCTAGTTCTGTTGCAAAAACTCAAACCACAGCCAGGCTTTACTTCACCATGAATGATTCACGCTCCAACATTAGTCCTTCTTATACTCAAGAGTCCGATTTTGAGCAAGTGATCAATAGTAATATTGCCAACTTATGGCGCTCTCGTGAAGAAGGCTACCTTAAATCGTTTGATAAGAAAGCTCTTTATTGGATTAAGTTGACTGCGCCTCAACACGATAAAGCGATTGTTGTGGTTAACGGGCGCATTGAATGTACCTCCAAATACCAAGAGCTGTTCTACGATCTCTATCAACAAGGCTATGATATTTATTCGTTTGATCATCGCGGACAAGGCTTATCTGAGCGCCTAATTGAAGATAAACAAATGGGCTTTGTCGGCGAATTTGCAGACTATGTAAAAGATTTGGCTCAGCTCATTGAATACTTTGATTTATCTGGCTATTCAAAGCGCTATCTCCTTGGCCACTCAATGGGTGGTAATATCGCCACGCGTTACCTACAAACACACGACGCTAAGTTTGATGCCGTTGCCCTCAGTGCGCCTATGTATGGCGTTAACCTACCTTGGCACCTCAAACCGGTTGCGACACTGTTGGGCCAAGTACTCACTGCAGTTTACCCAAAACCAACCTTTGCCCCAGGCCAAGTCGCCTATTACCCAAAACCTTTTGCAGGCAATCTACTCAGTCAAAGCGATGCCCGTTACCATTGGTTCCGCAATTGGTATGAGCAGCACCCAGAACTGAAAATTGGGGGCGCTAGTACTCAGTGGGTATGGCAAGGGTTAATGGCGTGTAAGCAGTGCTATCTCATGACTCGCCATATCAAGACGCCACTATTGGTCATGCAAGCTGGGGATGATCAGATCGTCTCAAATCAGGCGCAAACTCAGTTTATGAAGAAACTCGCTAAGACCCATAGCCAGTGCGAGTTTAAAATCATTCATGACGCCAAGCATGAGTTGTTGTTTGAACAAGACCAATATCGCAACCAAGCACTGGATGCTACTTTGCAGTTCTTCGCTCAATACTAAAATAGGAAATAGCGGAGGGTGATCTTTACCCTCTTTTTCCCCTTTATGTTCAAGTAAAATACCCTCTCTACCCAAATGGGAAACTATTCGCAGTACATACGAGGGCGATATGACCGAAGCACGCAAAGATACTCCTTTTCACATTGTAGCCTCAGATCTCGATGGCACTCTTCTCGCACCAAACCACCAGCTTAGTGCCTACTCCAAAGAGACATTAAAAACACTGCATGAAAAAGGCTTTACCTTTATCTTTGCTACCGGTCGCCACCATGTAGATGTGGCTGGAATTCGTGAGATTGCCGGCATCCCTGCTTACATGATCACCTCAAATGGCGCGCGCGTTCATGACCAGAACGATCAACTGATGTACAGCAAAAATGTCCCAGAAGAGCTAGTCCAGCCAGTGATCGATGTGATCCGTCAAGATCCAGAGATTTTTGTCCACATGTACCAAAATGAAGATTGGTTACTGGACCGTGACGATGAAATGCTAGCGAAATTCCACAGCGAGTCAGGCTTTGCTTACAAACGCTTTGCAGCGGATGCCGCCCCGACCAATGGCATTGCTAAAGTGTTCTTTACTCATCCAGAGCAAGACCATGACCACCTAGTTACCTTCGAACAAAAACTGCGTGAAGCGTTTGGTGACCAACTGAATATCGCTTTTTCTACACCTTGGTGTCTTGAAGTGATGGCTGCAGAAGTGTCTAAGGGCCACGCGCTAGAAGCGGTTGCCAAGTCACTCAACCTAACGTTAGACAACTGTATTGCGTTTGGTGATGGCATGAACGATGCGGAGATGCTGGCGATGGCTGGTAAAGGATTGGTGATGGCTACTTCACACCATAAAGTGAAAGAAGCGCTACCAAACAATGAAGTGATCGGCAGTAACGCAGACGATGCAGTAGCGCATTATCTGCAAGACAACCTGCTATAACGCCACGATTATTCCTCTTCATCAGGCAGCATATCGCTGCCTGATTTGTTTTTATTAGTCTAGCGCTGACTTGGCAGCTTTTCTTTATCTAGAATCGCCAGCCACTCTTGCTCACTCACCGGCATGATAGAAAGGCGGTTACCGCGCTTAACTAACGGCATGTTTTCCAACTCTGGCATCGCTTTCATCACCGTCAGCGGAATCAAACGCTGCGTTTTGCGCACGAACTCAATATCAACCATCACCCATCTTGGGTTGTCTGGGCTCGATTTAGGATCGTAATAGTCACTTTCAGGATCGAAGGCAAAATGGTCGGGGTAAGCCTCTTTAGTCACCTTGGCGATACCAGCAACGCCAACTTTCTTACACGAAGAGTGGTAAATCAGCACTAAATCGCCCTCTTTTACCTCATCTCGCATCATATTTCGCGCCTGATAATTGCGTACACCTTCCCAGCAAGAACTATTTTGTGTTCTGAGTGTGTCAATAGAGAAGGTGTCAGGTTCAGTTTTGAATAACCAATATGCCATAATAGAATCCGCCAGTTTCTGAATAGGGAAGATATAGCATGAAGGCGCTTCGAAACCCAGTCGCTATTGTGACATTACTTGCGTTACAAGCTTGTTCGATTTCAACACAGCCAAGTTCTCAGCCATCACCGACCGCACCTGCGGCCAGCTTAGATAAACCTGCCAGTATCACACCGCAGACTTTTATTATGCGTGGTGAGATCGTTTTAGGCCATGAGGTACGAACCATTACGCCTTGTGGTAGCCAGCAACAGTATTGGCTCGAATTGCCCAACGACCGTTTTCAACAAGCGATGTCACTGGTTCAGCGTCCATATGAGCCTATGTATGGAGAAGTTATCGGCCACTTAGAAACTGGCCTGACCGATGGCTTTGTCGCCGACTACGCGGCGCGATTTGTGGTGGATTCCATCAACCTGATTACCGCGGAAAATCCAAAGCGATGCCAGCAAGACACTAAACCAACTCGTGCATTTGGTACTGAACCTTTCTGGTCAATGAGCTTTGAAGGCAACCAACTTGCTTTCCAGAAAATGGGCGAAGAGAAACAACTGTTAGAGCTTAGCTCAAGCCGTATTGAGAGCGACCGCCGCCGTTACCAATTTGACCGCGGTTCGCTAGAGCTCAATCAACGTAGCTGCAGTGACGGCATGAGTGATTCACTATATGGCTGGAGTGCTACGCTGGAAATCGATGATGGGCAATATCAAGGCTGCGCTACGCTATCAAATCAAGATGGTACACAAGACTGGACGGGCTATTACCAAGCGAGTTCAACCAAGAGCAGCGATTTTTCTATCTCACTGCAACTCAAGCCCGATCACACCGCGACCACCTCATATTCCTACAATAATGGCGAGTCCGATTCTGTTGAGCGGGGCTATTGGCAGCAACTTAACCCTGAACAAATTCAGGTAGTGATGACCCATCATCAACAACAACCCTTGTTATCAGAACGCCTGTTCTCACGTCAAGGGGAGCAGTTAACCGCGACCAAAGAGAAAGTCGGTAATGTGATTTATCCGATTGCTGATGGTGGCGTGACACTATTTAAAAGCGCCTCTGAGCAAGCGCAAACGAACAAGCAAGAATCGCCTAACCAAATCCCATCCTCAGCAGAATTTAACCCTAAGGTGGATAAAGCACTGCGCAACTATTTTACCAGCACTGAAACCGATCCGACCGGTACACGCTATCGCTGGCTCAGTTACGATTTAAATGGTGATGGTAACAAGGAGCTCATCACTCAGCTTGACTGGTGTGGCTCAGGTGGTTGTACTCTGCTTATCTTTGAAAACCACCAGAACAGTTGGCGCTTTAACAGCCGTATCACTCTGGTCAGTACACCGCTTAATCTCGGTGTTAACCGCAGTGAAGGTTGGCAAGATATGGTATTTTTCGTCAGTGGCGGCGGAGCAGTGCCTAACCAACATATTGTTAAGTTTGATGGACAACAGTACCCGCTAAACCCAAGCACCGCACCTATCGCAAGCTACGACGAGATCAGTCAGATTCAACTCTTCTCTGATGGCTTAACCCCTCATCAACAAGGTATTACTCTGTGACACCGTCAACCAGTGACGAGGGCACGCTAGCTGCCTGCCCTCAGTGCCAACTTCGCCACCAATGTCTCTGTGAGCAATTACCGACTCTCACATCAGCCTGTCATCTTGCGCTGTTAATGCATGAGAATGAGCAGCAACGTGATACCAACACTGGCCAGTGGTTGCTTAAGAGCTTACCCGCATCGACCAGTGTGCATATTTGGCAACGCAAAACGCCCAGCCCAGCACTGCTCGAACTGTTGAACAATGACCAGTACCAGCCTTACTTGTTATTTCCACATGATGAGAGCGTGCCAGTAAGCCAGGTCTCTCAGCAGGCAAACAAAGCAGCTAAAGTGCCACTGTTTATTATTCTGGATGGAACTTGGCAGGAAGCGAAGAAGATGCTGCGCAAAAGTGCGTGGCTCGAAAACCTGCCCGTTGCGCATATCACCCCTAGCCATACTTCCAACTATCAATTACGTCGTAATCAAGAAGATGGGCACTTGTGTACCTTAGAAGTGGGTTGCGAAGTCCTAAAGGCGCTCGGGGAAGAGCGCCAATCAGAGCAGTTGCTGAATTTCTTTGACCACTACATGCAAGCGTTTAAAGCCGACAAAAGTGGTCATGCACTCACAACTAAAACAAACGGCTAGGCTCGGCGAGATAGAAGCCTTGCAGATAATCGACACCGAGATCTTCGGCAATTTCACACACTTCTCGGTTGTGGACGAACTCGGCCACCGTCTTCGCGTTCAAGACTTGGCATAGCTGAACCAACTGACCAGTAATCTGGCGCTGCTTAACATCGCGGTCAATGGTCTTAATCAGACTACCATCAAGCTTGATGATGTCTGGCTCAAGGCGAATAATCTCATCAATGTTCGAGTAGCCTGAACCAAAATCATCCACCATCAGACGTACACCCATCTGTTTAAAATGACGACAGATTTCAGCCATCCGACCAAAGTCCTTAATTTGTTCCGACTCCAATACCTCTATCCCTAAACGATAGGGGTCATTGAGCTTGGCAATCGACTCTTCTAATAAATAAAGCGTCTTATCACTGAGCATATCTTGCGGTGATAAATTAATCGAAAAAGAGTCTTGTTTATCCGCCATATAACTCAAGGTTGAAGACAACATATAACGACTTAAGCGGGTATATAGATGCGTACCCTCGATGATAGGTAAAAAGCGTCCAGGAGAGATGATATTGCCTTCATCTTCTATTCTCACTAAACACTCTTGAGACACCTGCTGGCGAGTCTGGGCAGCAAAAATAGGCTGAGTGTAGGTAATGATATTTTTTTTGAGAATCGCCCGACTGACAACTCCCATCAAATTGATCTTGTCTTGCAGTTGTTCGGCGGTAATCGCACAATCTTTGGCGTTAAAGAAGTGGGTATTACGCTCTTTACCCATTCTTCTGGCATCGATCGATTTAAGCAGAAGCTCATCTCCGGGAATATCTGGAAAATCACTGCTGCTGGCTATACCTCCGGTAATCGAAACCGACAGGTAATCCACATCCGGAAGATCGTAAGGCTCAAAGTTAATTCTCTCGATTTGATCAGCAAAAGCCGAGAAGTCTTGTTGAATTTTATGACTTGAAACCTCAGCCGAAAATACAATTGCCCATTCCGCAGGACCGATATAGTAAAGGTTTTTCACGAAATCATGGCCACGGCGCAGAGATAACCTCTCAACAAAATGATCGCTCAAATCTCGGATCAATTCATCCGCTACTTGATAGCCATACTTTTCGTTTACCTGATGAAAGTTAGAGAGCTTGATGGTGATTACATGTTGATGCTGTTTAAACACTTTCAGCCGCTCTTGCAGCGCAACACGGTTATTAAGCCCGGTATGTTTATCAAGGCGGTAGCTTTCTATCAGCTTTTCGGTCTGCTTCGCGAGTTTGTCCTGCATCCCTTTCTGAGCTTGGTTAAGCTCATCAATAGAGTGGCGAATCAAGTGGAACAACGGCGAGACGGGGAATTCGTCTTGCTCATCAATCACAATCGCAGGACGCTGGCTATCTTCACTCAGCGCTAAATAAGTCATGCTGTGGTGGAGCGTTTCCTGACAATCGCCGCGGTAAAACTCGCCCATGCAGTAAGAGCCATTACTGCATTCAAGGTGCTCAAACGGTTTGGTCTCACTGACCCCTTCAAGAAACTCTAATCGGGATTCGCAATTAAAGATAAAAACCGACTCTGGGTTACTGCGCGCTAACTGAACCACATCATAACGCACTTGTTCCAATGTCAATGAAGGATGGTTATAGCAAATTCGAACTTCGTCACCGATATTGACCGGATTATCGAGTCGCATGCTGCCATCGGAATAAATCTCGCGCATGCTACTGATTTGGCCACTGCTCGCTTGAAGAGGAAAGCTATACAACTGCTCTAACGTAATCGAACGGTCTTCCGCTAGCCGCTGCTGATAAATCGCATAAGCCGACTGATAGTCTAGGGTTTTGAGTATATATCCCTGGCTACCCGTCACCCTCAATGTGCCTCCAATAGGCGTCCATTCAGAAAACGCATTGCGATGTATTGTGAGCCGCTCACTATGTAGAGCAACAAAAACAGCAGCGTTGCGATAAGTTTGATTACCAAACAGAACCCACTCGTGATGCCCACCAACACTGGTCGCAAGCCCACCACTAATTGGGATTTCCACCACTTGACCGAGTGCTTGGTAAAGTCCACTGGCATGAGCGGAAAAACTGATCATCGCTTTAGATGCCATGCCCAATTGAAGCTCTTCACATAACGCTTCGACTTGAGGCTCCAAGTCGCTATTAAGCAGAGCTCGTGCGGAGGTCAGCGAAGTGTGGTCGAAACAAGAAACAACAATGAGACTACCATTATGGTGGAGTATTCCATCACACATGGTATGGCGAGTACTGTGGCCAATAATATGGCAATGGGGGAGGTGTAATTTAAGCCGATTTGCATAGTCACACACAACTTGTTCGGTATCGGTCGATAGTACTTGGACCAAATACGAAGCCGAATCTCTCACAGGAATACCCTGAAGAAATAACTGAAGTTGCTGACTATTTACCACTAGTGCGGAATAGGTGCGCATTCTTATAAGCCTGAGACGTGATTATTTATATAGTATTTTTTCTATACCGTAATCTATGTGCCCTGATATGAAAAGCGTTGTTTTCATGCCCCGCTATTTACATCTCACTCAATAGCAACAACTGATGCAAACGGTTTACTTCTACATCTGGTAAGGTGCGGCTTTTACTACATTCATAGATATCTTGGCCTTGGTCGTTAAACCAGCACGCCTGAAAACCACTGCGCTTGGCCCCAGCAACATCGGAGATTAAATGGTCCCCGACATGAAGGATGTTTTCGGCTGATAATGAAAGAAATGACTGAGCTTTATCAAACAATTCACGGTGAGGTTTGGCGTACCCATCTGGTCCTGCTTTTAGTACCAATGAAAAGTAAGGTGCAAGACCAATTTTCTCAACATCAACATTCCCATTCGTAATCGCGACTAGCGGTAATTGACTTGCAAGCCGCTCTAGCACCTGATGTGCTTGCAATGGCACGGTAAAGTCACTACGCAGGCGATGTACTTGCTCTATGGCCTCATTAGCAGCTTGAGTGGCCTGAGCTGGCGCGTAACCCAGTTCCAGTAATCCACATTCGATCTGCTTGAAGCGCCATAAGGTGACATCATTAACTAGCCAGCTATCTTGTTGTGCTAAACGCATTTTAAGCTCATACCACCAGCCCAGCGGCTTAGTCGCTGAAACAGGGTGATGGTGATGCATCCATTGCGCCATTTGCGCCTCAACCTGACGAATGATTGGGCGGTTATCATAAAGGGTGTCATCCAGATCGAACGTCATCGCTTTAATTGGATTCAAATGGCGGTAGAATTTCATTGGTCACTGCCCTTCTTTTTCGCTCTGGGGTGAGCTTGATCGTAGACCTCAGCAAGGTGTTGGAAATCCAAGTGAGTATAGATCTGGGTGGTAGAAATATTTTCGTGGCCCAAAAGCTCTTGTACAGCACGCAAGTTATTACTCGATTCAAGCATATGAGTCGCAAAAGAGTGACGCAGTTTATGCGGGCTAATGTGACTTGCCACCGCTTGCTTTTGTCCCCACTCCGCCATACGTTTTTGCACGTTACGGTGAGAAATACGCACACCAAGCTTGGAGACAAACAGCCCAAGCTCATCGCTATTTGCCAAACTGGGGCGAACTCTTAACCACTTACTCACCCACTCTGCAGCCATACCAGTAAAGGGCACTTTACGTTCTTTATCCCCTTTACCCACCACTCGTATTTCACCAGACGAAAGGCCGACATCTTTAACATTAATGCTAACCAATTCAGCTAAACGCAGCCCAGCACCATACATCAGTTCCATCATGGCGCGATCGCGTATCGCCAATGGGTCGTCTTCATTAACTTCAAGTAACTGCCCAATTTCATCGACATCGAGATTTTTAGGCAACGGACGTTTTTTACGTGGTGCAGAGACCCCTTTAGCAGGGTTAGCGCTCATCTCACCACGTAGCATCATAAAATCAAAAAAACTGCGCAGCGAAGAAAGACGAGTCGCGAGACTGCTCGGCTTCATCCCTTCGCGCATGCCTTTACTGGCTAATTGACGCACCCAGCCCGCATCCACTTGTTGCCACTCTTTTAAACCAAGTTGAGCTAAATGACCGGCCATAGTTTCAAGTTGCTGTTTGTAATTACGCTGGGTATGCAGGCTCAGCCCCTTTTCACTTCTCAAGTATTCATAGAAGCGTTCAAGAGGCTGCTGTAGGCCATTAGGCAGAGGTACTGCTGATTCGCTCATTCGACTCACACTGCCAAGGAAGGGTTTCGATAAGGTGAGAAAGCACAAGGGCTAAGTGACGTAAGAACAAGGTATCCATATGCGGCTGGAAATGACCGCCATCGCTGCTCGAGAATGCCAAAATACCTTGCAGACCTTTATTATACAGCGGCAACACCACATAAGAGCCCATTTCGGGTGCTCGGGAGTTATCTCCTAGCAGCAGTTCACGGTCAACTTTGCGCATTCGGCCAAGATACGAGTCTTTACCATTAAGGTGGTTAGTTGCAAAGCGTTGATAGTTGGTTTTATCCAACGAGTAATAGCTCGACTCACTATCGACTAAGCGAACATAAGCGACTAAGCCTAAAGCCTTGGCTTTCTCTTCAATCGCTTTAATCACCGGCAGCAATGCATCTCCTCTTAAGATTTGCTCTTGCAAATCCATAAATTCATGGAAGGTTTGATCATTGCTTTTTGCCAATGACATCAAGGTCGTGATCTCTTCTTCAAGCTCTTCGATACGTTGACGTTGACGGTTCATCTGAACATGAACAAGAGAAACAGCGCCTTGCTCTTGCATAGGCAGTGCTAATCGATCCACCAGCTCACGGCGATGGATAAAAAAATCAGGGTTGTCACGCAGGTATTCCGCTACGACTTCCGCCGTCAGCGCATCTGCTTCGATATGCGACACGATTGTTCCTTTTATTATTATCTACCCAAAATAGTTGGGGGTTCAGCTAGGCGAAAAATCAATTCAACCCTATGAGCATAGGTGCTCTATGTGATTAGGGCGGCCGGCGTTCCGGGGAATTGATACAGTCAACGACGCTGAAGCTTCAAATATGCAGGGTATATTAGCAGCTTAGTTGCCCATCAAAGACATGCGTAGCCGGACCTGTCATATAAAGTGGTTTGCCCACTCCTTGCCACTGAATATTCAGCGAACCACCGGGTAGATTTACTTTGACGTTTTCGTCGAGTAGCCCTTGCACAATACCTACCGCAACTGCACCACATGCGCCGCTGCCACAAGCTTGAGTTTCACCCGCACCGCGCTCATACACACGTAAGTTAACTTCGTTGCGATTAAGCACCTGCATAAAACCGGCATTGACGCGCTCAGGGAAACGTTCGTGAGATTCAAGCAGTGGGCCGAGAGTATCGACATCTGCCGTCGCGACGTCATCGACTACCGTTACAACATGGGGGTTACCCATACTCACCGCGCCACAGAACAAGGTTTTATCTTCAGTACGTAAGATATAAGTCTTCTCAGTTTGCTTGGCTTTGAACGGAATTTTACTCGGTTCAAACTCAGGCACGCCCATGTTGACCGTGACTTGATCATCCTCTTCGATGCTCAAGACCATTTTGCCTTTCTTCGTACTGACACTGACGCTGTATTTATTGGTGAGCCCTTTCATACGCACAAAGCGGGCAAAACAGCGAGCCCCATTACCACATTGCTCAACTTCACTGCCATCGGCATTAAATATTCGATAGTGGAAGTCAGTTTCTGGATCGTACGGAGCTTCTACCACCAGCAGTTGGTCAAAGCCGACACCAGTATGACGATCCGCCAGACGGCGGATCAGGTCAGGGGAAAAGAAAATATTTTGAGTAATACAATCAACGACCATGAAGTCATTACCCAAACCGTGCATTTTAGAAAAATGGAAATGCATAAGACTTCAATTACTCCGGAAGTACGTTTTCAAGCGCCCATAGGCTAGAGAGTTCTTCACGCTGACGGACTAAGTGGGCTTGCTTACCATCAACCATCACTTCCGCAGCACGAGAACGTGTATTGTAATTCGATGACATCACAAAGCCATAAGCACCTGCAGAGCGAACCGCTAGAAGATCATTTTCCTCTAGCACTAACGCACGATCTTTACCTAGGAAATCGCCCGTTTCACAGATCGGGCCAACTAAATCGTAAGCTACGGCCTCACCTTCACGAGGGATGACTGGCACAATATCTTGCCACGCTTGGTAAAGCGCTGGACGCATCAAATCATTCATTGCCGCATCAATAATGGCAAAGTTCTTATGCTCAGTGTGCTTTAAAAACTCCACTTTCGTCAGCAATACCCCAGCATTGGCAGCAATCGCACGGCCAGGCTCAAAGATCAGCTCTAAATCTTGGTGATTCTCAAGACGGCCAAGCAGCGCTTTCGCATACTCAGAGGGTTGAGGTGGTAGCTCATCACGATAAACGACCCCTAAACCACCGCCGACATCTAAGTGTTCTATGGTGACACCCTGCGCTTTAAGATCATCAATCAAAGCAAGCAAGCGATCAGTTGCGTCAATGAATGGTTCAATGTCTGTCAGCTGTGAACCGATGTGGCAATCAATACCGCGCACATCTAAGTTATCCAAGCTTTGTGCAAACTTGTAGACTGCTGGAGCACGGTCAAATGCGATACCAAATTTATTGTCACGTAGGCCGGTAGAAATATAAGGGTGGGTATTAGCATCAACGTCAGGATTAATACGCAGAGAAATCGGTGCTTTCACGCCGAGCTCACCCGCGACTTTATTCAAGCGCTCAAGCTCTGGTTCTGACTCAACGTTAAAACATTTGATGCCAAGTTCTAGTGCGCGTTTCATCTCAGCTTCTGTTTTACCGACACCGGAAAACACAACTTTGGCAGCGTCACCACCCGCAGCAATCACTCGCTCTAGCTCACCGCCAGAAACAATATCAAAACCAGATCCTAAACGAGCCAGTGCATTTAACACACCAAGGTTTGAGTTTGCTTTCACTGCGTAACAAACTAAATGAGGATGCTCACCAACCGATTTATCAAACGCGTTCCAATGGCGCTCTAAAGTCGCACGCGAATAGACGTAAAGTGGAGTTCCAAACTGCTGTGCTAGTTCCGTTAGTGAGACATCTTCAGCCCAAAGCTGGCCATCATCCTGATAGTTGAAGTAATCCAAAATTCTTTCCCTTATATTCTGATTCTATTTTATTGTGAAGGTTGCTCGTTCTGCTGAGCATCTTCAGGCATGTAAAGAGGTCCAGTTTGACCACAGCCAGCTAAGCCAAGAAGCGAAAAGATAAATAGCGCTAAGAGTGATTTTTTCATCGGTTGTATCGTGATTATTCTGTCAATGCCCCCTATAATCGCACCACACTCAAGAAAAGCAATAGGATAGATTGGATGAACGAGACTGAATTTCATCAGTTAGTAGATGTTCAAATGCAAATCATCGAGGAAATGATTGATGATTCAGGCGCGGACATCGACTACGAGACCTCTGGTAACGTGATGACCCTAGAGTTTGAAGACCGTAGTCAGATCATTATTAACCGCCAAGAACCAATGAAAGAAATTTGGCTGGCGTCTAAGTCAGGTGGTTTCCATTTCTCGCTGATCGATAATCAATGGACCTGCTCTAAGACTCACCTTGAGCTGATTACCATGGTTAAGCAAGAGTGTGAAAAGCATTGTGATGAAGAGATTGAGTGGGTCTAACCCTCAATCAGATAGATACAAAAAAAGAGCATCATCAATGCTCTTTTTTTATATCTCTTCGTTAGGCGTTGACGATTTTACTCGGCCTAGAGTAACTGGCGCCATCATTGCGATAAGGAACAATATAAGGTTCATCGTCTTCAGGGCGAACAATTTGATAGTACTGCGGAAGGTTGAAGTTGATGATCTTCGACGATAATGGATTCTCATCCTGCACCGAAGTATAGAAACTGTTCACGCTCGCAATCATCTCATCTTTTTCACCCTTGAACTGGTGATAAACTTCTACGCGATTTGACTCATCAAGCACATAAATATTGAAGCCTTGCTCGCCATCTTCAAAGAAAAACTGAATCAAGCCTTCACTAGCAAAACCATCGACCACTTCTGGCAATTGGTAATCCTGCTCTTTATCGAGCATGAGCAGTGGTGAACCTTTCAGTTTATTGGTCGAGATACTACGGTAGAAATCGACCGAGTTTTCAAGCATCTGTACCGATACACCACGACGCTCAAAGAACAAACCGTAAGTTTGCTGACCAATGCGTAACGCCTTAAAGCGGCGACGTTTTTCTTGTTCAACAGGCTTCAAACGCAGGTCAATACATTCTGCCAGTAGCTGATACACCATATTACGCATCACGCCACGCAGGTTTTTACTGTAGCAGAATACATCCACCGACTCTGGTGGGATCGCATCTTGGTGCATCTTACCCAGTATGGTTTTCAACGCATCGAGCATCGCTGTCTCGCCTTTAAAGTGCAAGGTACGCACTTCGTGCCAGGAGTTGCGATAAACCAGATCAACACTGCCGACTAAGCATTTCTGCTCTGGGCCAAAGCTGAAAATATCAGTGCTCTTTGGATCAAGTTTGAGCGACTTGCCACTAAGCTCTGATGTTGGGTCACTTTCAAAGTTGATAAACATCGCCAACTGGCTAATTTCACATGGGCTCGCCAATGCTTGCATCGTTGGGCGACGTTTACGCAGCGAGAAGGTATTACGTAAGTCACTCACCATCTGATAAAACTTATCAATGTCTAAGTGCGCATCACGAATCACAGAGTGCAAGCGTGTTGACTCAGTAATCAGGCCATTGAAGAATGACCAAGCAACCAACTTACTGAGATATTCATTGTGCTCAAGCGGTGCTTGACCAAGAATACGGTGCGGTGTTATTGGCTGTTTGTAGAGATACCAACCCGACTTATTAGTACGCCCAGGGCGAACCTCAATAAACGTCAGATCAGACTCATGTAAGTCTGGTGAAATCTGTGGATTAAGTAGCGTCACTTTACCCGGCAATACCTCAAACGCCGCATAAAGCTTACGAGCGAGAATACTGATGTCTTGCGGACTGATCGCTGACGTAATGTCGTTACGACGTGCAAACTGAATTAAGTTACGGTAGCTCTGCATTAACGCATCAAGCAAGGCATGGTGCACCACTTTGACCTGCTCTACCTTCCAGTTACGACGATCATCAAGTTCAGCAATGACTGCTGGTGACCAATCCCATTTTTTCACCATATCGGTCAAGGCTTCACGACGCCATGCAACGGAGCCAACACTGGACTCACGCGAAAGCTTTTCATGGGTTTTAAGATAGAAACAGCGGCGCACTAAGTCCAAACGCGTGGTATCACCAATACGTTCAAGGTAACGGGTTACTTTCTCAAGCATTAGATAGTACGCATCCATGCCATAGAGATCAGGCTCATGGGCAAAGAAACGACGTTTGGTGTCTAAGCTAAGAAGTTGAGTGTTTGGGTACTCCCACGAATAAGCTTCCAGCAAGATAGCCTTTAGAACAGACTTGTACGGCGAGTCGATACTCTTATACAGCTGCCATAAGTTCGAGCCAAAATATTCCTCTGCCGGGATACGATTGAGCTGACCGAAATCGATCCACTTGGAACAATCGATATAGCCTTTATTGCAAAGGTCATTCACATATTCGTCGTAGCACTCTTCCATCTCAGGTGGCACGATTTGCCACAATAGACGCTGACCCGCTAGGCGAACAGCACTGCGATAGAATTCATCAAGTAGCAGTAAGTGTTGAGATGAACCACAGTTGTCACCTGTCATTTCTTCAGAGTGGTTTGAGCGAAAACGCTGCTCATCCATCAAGAAGAAGTTAGCTTCTACACCCTGAGTTTGTGCCCAGTCAGTGATCAGTAGACATTTATTGGTCAGGCTTTCACGCTCACCAGAACTCATACTAGGAGAAACACACACCCAAATATCTAAATCACTGGATGTACTTTGACCAATAGAAGAAGTGCTGCCCATCGTATACAAGCCTAAAATGGCTGGGTTGTTCGATGTTACAAGTTCTTGACCAATCGTTAACTGTGTATCTTCTACAAACTGCTGCTGAATTTCATTAAGTGCGAAGTCACAAATCCCAAACGGAACATGTGCGTCGAAATAACCAGGCATAACTGGATGATTGAAATGAAGCAGGGTTGGAATAAGGTGGAATACACGCTGGCTTGATAAATCCATAAGCGCCAGCGCACGCTCAATGCGTTGCTGGTTAAGGTTATCAAGTCTGTTAGTTAGCGTCTTGGTGTAAGCCTGCAAGAGAGCTTCCTTGGTTCATATCCTAGATAGTGCCTTGACCATTAATTGTTCTAAAGCACCAACAAAACGTGATCAATCTAACATTTTTCTTTAAGTTGGTAAAGAAATGTACGATCGATTCGACACAATTTTGCCCACCTGAAATTATCGCTCTTAGTGTGGTACGTAACTTCTATTAATAATAATAGCCTATTTTACAAACGAGACGTTAGTCACACTCTTTTAATGATTTTATGCTAGCGAACATCAAACTTGAATCCTATTTGATAACCAATAATGCTTTTTTAACCGACAGTGGTAGGATTAGCTCATTATTTTGTTTTCAGTAGAACGCTATGACTCAATCAACTCCTATTCGAATCGCTACACGTAAAAGCCCTCTTGCTCTTTGGCAGGCTCACTTTGTTAAAGACGCACTAAAAGCGGCTCACCCAGGTCTAGAAGTTGAACTAGTAACAATGGTTACTAAAGGCGACATCATTCTCGACACACCGTTAGCGAAAGTCGGTGGCAAAGGCCTATTCGTTAAAGAGCTAGAAGTGGCGATGCTTGAAGGTCGAGCTGACTTAGCCGTTCATTCAATGAAAGACGTACCGGTAGATTTTCCTGAAGGACTAGGCCTAGTGACAATTTGTGAGCGTGAAGACCCACGCGATGCCTTTGTTTCTAACACCTACCACAATATCGATGAGCTTCCTCAAGGCGCGATAGTCGGTACTTGTAGCCTACGTCGTCAATGCCAACTCAAAGAGTACCGCCCAGATCTTGTGATTAAAGAGCTGCGCGGTAATGTCGGCACACGTTTAGGCAAGCTCGATGACGGTCAGTATGATGCCATCATCCTTGCCGCTGCGGGTCTAAAGCGTTTAGAACTCGAAGAGCGTATTAAGAGCTTTATTGAGCCAGAGCAGTCACTGCCAGCGGTTGGCCAAGGCGCGGTAGGTATTGAGTGTCGCTTAGATGATGAACGCTTAATTAAGCTGCTTGAGCCACTAAACCACAAAGAAACCGCCGATCGCGTTCTATGTGAACGCGCAATGAACCTTACTCTAGAGGGTGGCTGTCAGGTACCAATCGGTAGCTACTCATTAATTGATGGTGACAACATTTGGTTACGCGCGCTAGTTGGCGAGCCTGACGGTTCTAAGATCATCCGTGGCGAGATCCGTGGCTCACGTGCTGATGCAGAGACTCTAGGTGTAGAGCTAGCGAATCAGCTGCTTGATGACGGCGCAAAAGAAATTTTGACCAAGCTATACGCTGAGCACGAGTAATCATGTATGGCAGTACTGGTCACTAGGCCGGGAAAGCAAGGCCTTTCACTATGCCAACAGTTATCAGAGGTGGGGATCGCTAGCCATCACCACCCTCTGATTGCAATCCAATCCGGAGATCAACTATCTGGACTGGAAGATCATATCTCTTCCTTCGATATTATTATCGCTGTTAGCCAACATGCGGTAAGTGAAACTAGCCAGCATCTGACTCAAACATGCAAAAGTTGGCCGACAAATCCCATCTATCTTGCCGTTGGTCAAAAAACTGCGCACGTTTTAAGCAAAGCCGTCAAACAACAAGTACACTACCCCGATGTCAGTGATAGCGAACATTTACTCAAGCTGGAAGCTCTTCAGCATGTTGCCAATAAGAAAATCCTTATTTTGCGAGGAAATGGCGGCAGAGAACTCATTTTTGACACTCTGGCCGATCGCGGCGCTATGGTTGAGTACAGGGAAGTCTACAAACGAGAAAACCTAGCTTTCCGCTCAGATTTATTAGTGCCACTCTGGCAAGATAAACAAATAACCCAATTAGTCATAACCAGTTCAGGTCAACTTGAGTATTTTATTTCTCAATTGAGCAACGTAGAACGGAACTGGTTGTTTACGCTTCACCTTTATGTACCGAGTGAGCGTATCGCACAAAATGCACGTGAGGCTGGTTTTAAAGTGGTCACCAATACCTTAAGTGCCTCTAACCCAGTGTTGTTGGCTGCTCTCCAGCCAGATAGAACAGGACAATAAGTAATGACAAGCAAGAATAAAAACGAAAACATTGCCCCTGACCAAGACAAGCAATCGGCAGAGGATAGCAACAAGGTTGAATCAACCACGTCTGACGTTGAGCAAAAGACGACAAATGAAACAAGCGTGGAAGAAACTACGGCACAAACACCTGAAGCAAATCAATCGCAATCTTCTCAACCTGCATTCGAAGAAAAACAAGGTAAGCGAGGGGTTAAACTTGGCACCGTTGCGATTATCATCTCTATCCTATTTGGAGGCGGTCTAACGTTCCAAATACAACAAAAGAACGCCGAGTACCAAGCTCAAATCAATGCTCTGCAAACCCAGCTTAAGCAAACCCAAGATAACATCCAATCAGAGCTAGACTCGACGCAAAAGCAAGCTATCGATAAAGCGACTGAAATTACCCATCGTGCAGAAACCGTTCTTGCCCAGCAACAGAAAAGCATTGTCAGCCTTCAGGTAGCAATGGCTGATGTTAAAGGCCGTCGTCCAAATGATTGGCTACTAGCGGAAGCCGACTACTTGGTAAAACTTGCCGGTCGTAAGCTTTTCCTTGAACACGATGCAGTCAGTGCAACCAAGTTGATGGAGTCTGCCGATCAACGAATCGCTGCTTTAAATGACCCAAGCTTAGTCCCACTGCGAAAATCAATGGCAAATGATATTACTAAGCTTAAAACCATCCCACTGATCGATAGGGAAGGCTTGGTTCTGAGAATTACAGCCCTGCAACAACAAGTTGATAAACTGCCTCTCGCCAATGCTCTATTACCTGAAGCGCAGCAAGTAGAAAAACAGGTTGTATCTGAAGATGTCTATGACTGGAAAGATAATCTTATGACATCGTTGAAAGACTTCTCAGAGAACTTTATTACCTTTAGAACTCGCGATGGTAACGTCATTCCACTACTTTCTCCTCAGCAGCACTTCTACTTAAAAGAGAACATTAAAGCCAAGCTAGAGACAGCCATTAAGGCCGTCTACGTTGAGCAGCAAGAGATCTATTCAACAGCCTTAACAACCGCTGACAAATGGTCTGCGACCTTCTTCAATCAGGACTCAAATGAAGTGATTGAGTTCAACAAAGCTTTAGAGTTGCTAAGCAAGCAGACAGTACAAGTTGAATACCCAGTTAAGCTAGAAACTCAACAAGAGTTATCTGACGTGATTCGCGAGCGTCTGCGCCGTGAAGTGACCACCCTAGTAGCGGAGGACAAATAATGTTTCGACTGATTTTCCTTTTTGTCGTCCTAGGACTGGGATTATTTGCAGGCACACAATTTTCTGGCCAGCAAGGCTATGTACTGATCTCAGTTGCCAGCAAGACCATCGAAATGAGTGTCACGACACTGGTAATATTCGTCATAGCGGCACTGGCTGGCCTGTTTGGCCTTGAGTATCTAGTAAAGAAAGCTTTTTACGCAAGTTCAGCAACTTGGAACTACTTTAGTGTCCGTAAGATGCGCCGCTCGCGCCGCTACACTAACGAAGGCATCATTAAGCTATTAGAAGGTGACTTCAAAGTTGCTGAGAAGAAAGTGACTCGTTGGGCAAATCACCACGATATGCCACTACTATGTTATTTAGTCGCTTCTGAAGCGGCTCAAGGTATGGGCAACAATGAACAGCGTGATCGCTACCTTGAACTGGCAGCTAAGCAAGATAACTCAACTCTAGCGGTTGAACTCACTCGTGCGAAACAGTTAATTCGTGAAGCTGACTACAGCGCAGCGTTTGATACTTTATCTAGTCTTAAGTCTAGCTACCCAAATAATACCATTGTGCTTAACCTTCTTAAGCAAGTGTACATTGAGTTGAAGCTATGGCAGCCACTACTCGACCTACTTCCTAAGCTCGTTAAGCACAAAATCATCCTTAAAGAGGAACAAGAGCCTTTAACACAACGTGCTCAATGTGGATTGCTGCATGAAGTAGCCGCGCAAAAGGGAAGTGAGGGCCTCATTGCCCACTGGAACTCTCTACCACGAAAAGTTAAAGCAGATACTCACTTAATAGAATGTTTTGCTAAGCAATTGATCTCTCGTCAAGCAGATAGTGAAGCGTTTACGTTACTCAAAGAGACATTGAAAAAGCATCCTAACTCAGACTTATATGCTCTTCTTCCTAAGCTGAAGCTCACAGACAGTCACCCGGCGGTCGTTTTTCTTGAGGGTGTGCTACAAAAAGATGGTAACAATGCAGGTGCTCATAGCGCACTAGCTCAGTTTTATCTGCGAGAAGAAAAATGGTCTGATGCTCAAGGGCACTTTGAGAAAGCCCTCTCTGTCCGCTCTAGCGTCTCTGATTATGGTTACCTCTCTGATGCTTTAGAGAAGCAGAACCTTACAAAGGCGGCTCATGAAGTGTCTAAGAAGGCGTTAACTTTAATCAATGAACCTGCCGCGTAATAGGTAATCAAGTAAATCAAATAAGCCACTCTTACTAGGGTGGCTTTTTTATATCTAGAGAAAAGAACGACCACTATCGTGTATCGAGATGGCATCGCTGGGAAAGTACTGTCAGAGCAGCGAGCGAATATCTACAACAAGCTAAACTCTTGGTTTGAAAGGCAAAGCAGAATGGATTGATACTGTCCTAGCTAGTAAAGGATATGATTCTTTAATCGATAAAAGCTCGGATTATTTGTAGGAGAGAGACGAGTGAAAGGTCAGCATAAGCTGGCCTTTTTTGTTGTCGAGAAACGAGAAATTATTAGAGGTTAGCACTTAGTGTCAACCTACTTTGTTTCGATGAGTTAGACAGCTATGCTCACTAGTGAGGCGTCAACAGTAGAGAGTTCGCTTGAAGTAAGTCGAAAAATCAATGAGATCCCCTACTCACTCCTTCGTCGTTCTATGGAATGACAATGTGTCAGTCAAAGACCGAAGGAAGGCAATTTCTCAGCTCCAAGAAGCGCTATAGAGAGCTAGCACTATTCCTTACCTCTTAAACGCAAAAAGCCCGTTGCGTCAGCAACGGGCTTCTAAAATATGCATTCATAAACGACGAAAGCCTAGTCGTAAGACTAGGCTTTCTAAATAAGTGGCAGATGGCTGGGCTTGCAGGCAAGCGGGACTCGTTGGTCACAGACCAAATTAACCCTATACAGACGAAAAAGCCCTAGCATTTCTGCTAGGGCTTTGTCTGAATAAGTGGCGGAGCGGACGGGACTCGAACCCGCGACCCCCGGCGTGACAGGCCGGTATTCTAACCAACTGAACTACCGCTCCGCACTGGTTAGACTCTAGAGTCTAAATTTAAAGCCTGGCGATGTCCTACTCTCACATGGGGAAACCCCACACTACCATCGGCGCTAATTCGTTTCACTTCTGAGTTCGGCATGGAAATCAGGTGGGTCCAAATCGCTATGGTCGCCAAGCAAATTCTTAAAATTCGGAAAGCTGTTTAAGTTCTTAACACATTCAATATTCTTGTATTGAGTCCATCAAAACCCTTTGGGTGTTGTATGGTTAAGCCTCACGGGCAATTAGTACAGGTTAGCTCAATGCCTCGCAGCACTTACACACCCTGCCTATCAACGTTCTAGTCTCGAACAACCCTTTAGGACCCTCAAGGGGTCAGGGAAGACTCATCTCAGGGCTCGCTTCCCGCTTAGATGCTTTCAGCGGTTATCGATTCCGAACTTAGCTACCGGGCAATGCGTCTGGCGACACAACCCGAACACCAGAGGTTCGTCCACTCCGGTCCTCTCGTACTAGGAGCAGCCCCCTTCAATCTTCCAACGCCCACGGCAGATAGGGACCGAACTGTCTCACGACGTTCTAAACCCAGCTCGCGTACCACTTTAAATGGCGAACAGCCATACCCTTGGGACCGACTTCAGCCCCAGGATGTGATGAGCCGACATCGAGGTGCCAAACACCGCCGTCGATATGAACTCTTGGGCGGTATCAGCCTGTTATCCCCGGAGTACCTTTTATCCGTTGAGCGATGGCCCTTCCATACAGAACCACCGGATCACTATGACCTGCTTTCGCACCTGCTCGAATTGTCATTCTCGCAGTCAAGCGGGCTTATGCCATTGCACTAACCACACGATGTCCAACCGTGTTTAGCCCACCTTCGTGCTCCTCCGTTACTCTTTGGGAGGAGACCGCCCCAGTCAAACTACCCACCAGGCACTGTCCACAACCCCGATTCAGGGGTCAATGTTAGAACATCAACACTACAAGGGTGGTATTTCAAGGACGGCTCCAACGATACTGGCGTACCGTCTTCAAAGCCTCCCACCTATCCTACACATGTAGGGTCAATGTTCAGTGCCAAGCTGTAGTAAAGGTTCACGGGGTCTTTCCGTCTAGCCGCGGGTACACTGCATCTTCACAGCGATTTCAATTTCACTGAGTCTCGGGTGGAGACAGCGTGGCCATCATTACGCCATTCGTGCAGGTCGGAACTTACCCGACAAGGAATTTCGCTACCTTAGGACCGTTATAGTTACGGCCGCCGTTTACCGGGGCTTCGATCAAGAGCTTCGACCGAAGTCTAACCCCATCAATTAACCTTCCGGCACCGGGCAGGCGTCACACCGTATACGTCATCTTACGATTTTGCACAGTGCTGTGTTTTTAATAAACAGTTGCAGCCACCTGGTATCTGCGACTCTCGTTAGCTCCATCCGCAAGGGACTTCACCGACAAGAGCGTACCTTCTCCCGAAGTTACGGTACCATTTTGCCTAGTTCCTTCACCCGAGTTCTCTCAAGCGCCTTGGTATTCTCTACCCGACCACCTGTGTCGGTTTGGGGTACGATTCCTTATAATCTGAAGCTTAGAGGCTTTTCCTGGAAGCATGGCATCAATGACTTCACACCCGTAGGTGCTCGACGTCGTGTCTCAGCCTTAGAAAGAGCCGGATTTACCTAACTCTTAAGCCTACGCACTTGAACCTGGACAACCGTCGCCAGGCCCACCTAGCCTTCTCCGTCCCCCCATCGCAATTATAAGAAGTACGGGAATATTAACCCGTTTCCCATCGACTACGCCTTTCGGCCTCGCCTTAGGGGTCGACTTACCCTGCCCCGATTAACGTTGGACAGGAACCCTTGGTCTTCCGGCGAGGGGGTTTTTCACCCCCTTTATCGTTACTCATGTCAGCATTCGCACTTCTGATACCTCCAGCATGCTTTACAACTCACCTTCAACGGCTTACAGAACGCTCCCCTACCCAATGTAGTAAACTACATTGCCGCAGCTTCGGTTTATTACTTAGCCCCGTTACATCTTCCGCGCAGGCCGACTCGACTAGTGAGCTATTACGCTTTCTTTAAATGATGGCTGCTTCTAAGCCAACATCCTAGCTGTCTAAGCCTTCCCACATCGTTTCCCACTTAGTAATAATTTGGGACCTTAGCTGGCGGTCTGGGTTGTTTCCCTCTCCACGACGGACGTTAGCACCCGCCGTGTGTCTCCCGGATAGTACTTACTGGTATTCGGAGTTTGCAAAGGGTTGGTAAGTCGGGATGACCCCCTAGCCTTAACAGTGCTCTACCCCCAGTAGTATTCGTCCGAGGCTCTACCTAAATAGATTTCGGGGAGAACCAGCTATCTCCAGGTTTGATTGGCCTTTCACCCCTAGCCACAAGTCATCCGCTAATTTTTCAACATTAGTCGGTTCGGTCCTCCAGTTGATGTTACTCAACCTTCAACCTGCCCATGGCTAGATCACCTGGTTTCGGGTCTATATCCAGCAACTCGACGCCCAGTTAAGACTCGATTTCTCTACGGCTCCCCTAGATGGTTAACCTTGCTACTGAATATAAGTCGCTGACCCATTATACAAAAGGTACGCAGTCACACCACGAAGGTGCTCCTACTGCTTGTACGTACACGGTTTCAGGTTCTATTTCACTCCCCTCACAGGGGTTCTTTTCGCCTTTCCCTCACGGTACTGGTTCACTATCGGTCAGTCAGTAGTATTTAGCCTTGGAGGATGGTCCCCCCATATTCAGACAGGATATCACGTGTCCCGCCCTACTCGATTTCACTGAATGTGCGTTGTCGACTACGGGGCTATCACCCTGTATCGCCGGACTTTCCAGACCGTTCGTCTAACGCATATAAAGCTTAAGGGCTAGTCCAATTTCGCTCGCCGCTACTTTCGGAATCTCGGTTGATTTCTTTTCCTCGGGGTACTTAGATGTTTCAGTTCCCCCGGTTCGCCTCATTAACCTATGTATTCAGTTAATGATACATGCTTATGCACGTGGGTTTCCCCATTCGGAAATCCCAGACTCAAGTGGTTTTTACTACCTAATCTGGGCTTATCGCAAGTTAATACGTCCTTCATCGCCTCTGACTGCCAAGGCATCCACCGTGTACGCTTAGTCACTTAACCATACAACCCCAAAGAGTTTCGCGAAGCGAATCTTGAGGATGTTGTTAAACAACCAAAGTTGTCTGCATTTTTATACATGTGCAGACTCGATTTTGCCGGACTCAATTTTGAATAGTCACTAAAAGTGACATTCCCAAGAACACTTGAATGTGTTGTATTGGTGTTTGTCTTAAAGACAAACATTGAGAACTTTACAATCAACAAATAAATTGTTGATTTGTCAGCTTTCCAAATTGTTAAAGAGCTAGATTTCTAATGAAACCATTTTTAAAGATTCTTTTTCAAGAACACTTAAAGATGGTGGAGCTATGCGGGATCGAACCGCAGACCTCCTGCGTGCAAGGCAGGCGCTCTCCCAGCTGAGCTATAGCCCCATCAGGTGTTGATACTGTGTGCCAATCTCACAAGGGAAATTGGTGGGTCTGAGTGGACTTGAACCACCGACCTCTCGCTTATCAGGCGAACGCTCTAACCACCTGAGCTACAGACCCAGTATCGTCTCTTAAACTACATAAACCATCAATCTGTGTGGACACTCATCGTGAGTAATCATCGTATAAGGAGGTGATCCAGCCCCAGGTTCCCCTAGGGCTACCTTGTTACGACTTCACCCCAGTCATGAACCACAAAGTGGTAAGCGTTCTCCCGAAGGTTAAACTACCTACTTCTTTTGCAGCCCACTCCCATGGTGTGACGGGCGGTGTGTACAAGGCCCGGGAACGTATTCACCGTGGCATTCTGATCCACGATTACTAGCGATTCCGACTTCATGGAGTCGAGTTGCAGACTCCAATCCGGACTACGACGCACTTTTTGGGATTCGCTCACTCTCGCAAGTTGGCTGCCCTCTGTATGCGCCATTGTAGCACGTGTGTAGCCCTACTCGTAAGGGCCATGATGACTTGACGTCGTCCCCACCTTCCTCCGGTTTATCACCGGCAGTCTCCCTGGAGTTCCCGACATTACTCGCTGGCAAACAAGGATAAGGGTTGCGCTCGTTGCGGGACTTAACCCAACATTTCACAACACGAGCTGACGACAGCCATGCAGCACCTGTCTCAGAGTTCCCGAAGGCACACCAGAATCTCTTCCGGCTTCTCTGGATGTCAAGAGTAGGTAAGGTTCTTCGCGTTGCATCGAATTAAACCACATGCTCCACCGCTTGTGCGGGCCCCCGTCAATTCATTTGAGTTTTAATCTTGCGACCGTACTCCCCAGGCGGTCTACTTAACGCGTTAGCTCCGAAAGCCACGGCTCAAGGCCACAACCTCCAAGTAGACATCGTTTACGGCGTGGACTACCAGGGTATCTAATCCTGTTTGCTCCCCACGCTTTCGCATCTGAGTGTCAGTATCTGTCCAGGGGGCCGCCTTCGCCACCGGTATTCCTTCAGATCTCTACGCATTTCACCGCTACACCTGAAATTCTACCCCCCTCTACAGTACTCTAGTCCACCAGTTTCAAATGCAATTCCGAGGTTGAGCCCCGGGCTTTCACATCTGACTTAATGAACCACCTGCATGCGCTTTACGCCCAGTAATTCCGATTAACGCTCGCACCCTCCGTATTACCGCGGCTGCTGGCACGGAGTTAGCCGGTGCTTCTTCTGCAGCTAACGTCAAGTGAGGCCGCTATTAACGACTCCACCTTCCTCACTGCTGAAAGTACTTTACAACCCGAAGGCCTTCTTCATACACGCGGCATGGCTGCATCAGGCTTGCGCCCATTGTGCAATATTCCCCACTGCTGCCTCCCGTAGGAGTCTGGACCGTGTCTCAGTTCCAGTGTGGCTGATCATCCTCTCAGACCAGCTAGGGATCGTCGCCTTGGTGAGCCCTTACCTCACCAACTAGCTAATCCCACCTGGGCATATCCTGACGCGAGAGGCCCGAAGGTCCCCCTCTTTGGCCCGAAGGCATTATGCGGTATTAGCCATCGTTTCCAATGGTTATCCCCCACATCAGGGCAATTTCCCAGGCATTACTCACCCGTCCGCCGCTCGACGCCCTTAACGTTCCCCGAAGGTTCAGTTAAGTCGTTTCCGCTCGACTTGCATGTGTTAGGCCTGCCGCCAGCGTTCAATCTGAGCCATGATCAAACTCTTCAATTTAAGATTTTGTTCGGCTCAATGAATACTGACTTCAAAACTACTAATGTAATTTTAAAGCTATTATCGTTCCAACAGAACGATAATGAATTGACTGTGCCAAGTCCGAAGACTCGTTTGGTCACTTCGTTTCATTGAAACCTAATTTGATACCGAGGTATCTAATTGGATTATCATCAACGAGTGCCCACACAGATTGATAGGTTTATATTGTTAAAGAGCTTTTCTTTAAGAAGTCAGCGTTAGCGCTTTCTCTCAAAGTGGACGTGCATTTTAGCGATTCAGACTTCAGTGTCAAACACTTTTTTGAAGTTTTTCTTAAAATCTTTTTTGAAGAAGTTAAGTAGCTAAATTGTCTTATTCATCCTACCGACTTGTCGCTGAAGCCTTGTGGCGTCTGCCGTGTCAGTGGATGCGCATTATAGGGAGTTCAGACTTTATCGCAACCCCTTTTTCAAAAAAAAATGAAAAAAATGAGCGTTCGTTGAATTTATATTCAAAACCAAACAAAAAGGGAGCAAAACGCTCCCTTTTTCACCAGATTCATTAGGTTTTAAATAAACGCGTACGCATCTGCAAACATTCTTTCTGCTTGCGCCTGCTTATTTAAAGTGAACTGTTCTCTTGCCGCACCCGCCATTTCAAAACGACCCGCTATATAGATATCAAATTCAGCCAGTGAGTCAAAATCTTGCTCGACAGCTTGAAGTACGTTGCCTGTTTTACCAGCCCACTCACTTGGTGCTTCTTCTACTACAGGCACAAAGTGCACATTGTTATGCTTTGCGGCAATTTCTTCTAATTCAGATTTCGCATACAGCTGGCATTCATCACGACCACCCCAATATAGGTGAATGTCGTTTTTTAGCTCTTGTGCCACACAGTGGTCCAAAATTGAACGTACGTAACTAAAGCCAGTGCCACCAGCAATTAGTAATAGAGGACGCTCACTCTCTTCTTGCACCCAAGCATCACCATGAGGAGCATCAATGGTGATCTCTCCATCTTGTTCAAGAGCCGCTTTCATTGCTTCAACGACTTCTAGTGCGTAAGCATTTTGCTCTGCTGCACCGATATGTAGCTCCAGTTCACCCTCATGGCGACATGGGCTGCTCGCGATAGAGAAAGGTCTTTTATCCTTCTCCCCCATTACAACCATTAAGTACTGGCCCGCTTTAAAGTCTACTGGGCTTTCCGGATGTAATAAGATTTGGTAAGTATTGCAAGCCAACGGCTGAATTGACTTTACTTTGCATTGAATAGTCATTTTGTTCCTCTTACTTACTCTTCAAAAGTAAGCACTAATTTACTTTCTGCGAAGGCTTGGCAAGCAAATATCCATCCTTGTTGTTGCTCTTTATCAGTGAGCATTGGTTCAAGGTGATAAGAGACTGTTCCTTCTAGTTTACGACACAAACAGGCTGCACATGCACCAACCTGGCAACGGTGTGGAAAATTAATATTATTGTTGAGCGCGGCTTCCAACACCGTTTGTCCATCCTGCACTTCAAATTCTAGGTTATCGGGCTGCAAGATGACGGTATGCTTCATAGGATACCCAACTTATCCCAGAACGCATCGATTTTTGCTACAAGTTGGCGATCTTTCTTGATAGGTGTGCCCCATTCTCGAACAACTTCTTCACCTTCAACCTTGTTCGTCGCGTCTAGTACTAAACGTGAACTGTTTTTTTCGAAAGCCAATATTTGTTTCGTATCTCGAGAGGGATCCATTCGAGTGGTAATCGCCCAGATAATGTCATTCCAGTCTGTGGCATTAACGTCATCATCACACACAACAATAAACTTGGGCGCTCCTCGCTCTTGAAGAAACAGCTCAATTTTTTCGGCTAGTTGTTGTGATTGCCCTGCGCACTCTTTCTTCATCGTCACAATAGCAAAGCTGTTATTCACTGCAGTCGATGGAATATAAATATCAACGACTTCTTGGTTCTGGTCGATAAAGACATCAAGCTCGGTTCGTGTTAACTGAAAGCTTTGTTCCTCAACCTGCTTTGAACCCACCAACTCTGCTTCCCACTTAATCGTTGCATCTAAGCCCATCTTAGATCCAAGCCCAACCACTGGTGAGGCAAAATCAAGAGAATCAATCGGTGTATTTTCAATGAACAATGTGTCTCGCACCGGGTCCATGTGCTCTGTCATCGCTTTAACGACATCATCCCAGTTACGAGCATCGACTTTTTCATCACAGACAATGACAAATTTGGTATACATAAATTGGCGTAGGAAAGACCATACCCCCATCATCACGCGCTTAGCATGACCTGGGTATTGTTTTTTCATCGTCACAACGGCCATTCGATACGAACAACCTTCCGGAGGAAGATAGAAATCTTCAATCTCTGGGAATTGCTTTTGCAGGATAGGTACAAACACTTCGTTAAGCGCAACCCCCAATACCGCTGGTTCATCTGGCGGACGGCCCGTGTAGGTGCTGTGGTAGATAGGGTCTTTACGCATGGTGATGTGAGTAATGGTAAACACATGGTGCTTTTCTTTCTCATTGTAATAGCCAGTATGGTCACCATACGGGCCTTCATCAGCGAACTCATTGGGATCGATATAGCCTTCCATTACAATCTCAGCACTTGCTGGGACTTCGAGATCATTACTAACAGATTTAACTACTTCTGTTTTGCTCCCACGCAGTAAACCCGCAAAGGCATATTCTGAAAGCGTATCTGGTACTGGCGTTACAGCGCCGAGAATGGTTGCGGGGTCGGCACCAAATGCGACCGAAACAGGGAAAGGTTCACCCGGATTGGTTTCCATCCAATCACGCAGATCCAGCGCACCTCCTCGGTGAGCTAACCAACGCATGATAATCTTGTTCTTGCCGATTTTCTGCTGACGGTAGATACCCAGATTTTGGCGTTTTTTATTTGGACCTTTTGTCACGGTTAGGCCCCAAGTAAGAAGTGGTGCAACATCTCCTGACCAGCAACTCATTACCGGGACTTTATCAAGATCGACTTCATCACCTTGCCATACGATCTCTTGACAAGGTGCTTTGCGCAGTCGCTTAGCTGGCATATTCAATACCTGCTTAAACACCGGCAGTTTATCCAGCGCATCTTTAAAGCCTTTTGGTGGCTCCGGCTCTTTTAAGTAAGCCAGTAGTTTTCCCACCTCTCGCAATTGCTTAACGTCTTGACGCCCCATTCCGATCGCAACACGTTCTGGTGTGCCAAACAGGTTGGTCAACACAGGCATGTCATAACCAATCGGGTTTTCAAATAGGAGCGCGGGCCCTCCGGCACGAAGCGTACGATCACTGATTTCTGTCATTTCGTAATCAGGGTCAACAGGGTGAGAGATGCGTTTAAGCTTCCCTTGTTTTTCTAGATGAGCGATAAAATCGCGTAAGTCCTTAAAACTCATAGGCCTATCAGTGAACTGGTTAATCTGCAGGCAGTATAACAAAAAAGAGGAATCGACCGATCCCTCTTTTTATTGTGGTTATATCTCAAAATACTACTGACTGAGTACACTCAAAATAGCGCGGCTATTAACCCGCTGATTGCTATTGGCAAGCTCCTCCAACCAAGAGGAGTAGCCTTGGCTAGCGAGTTCTCCAGCAATAAATTTTGCATCATCAGAGGTGGTCATTCTAGCAACTAAGAAGTTCTGAACTTCAGGAGACATCGGGCGCACTTTAGTTAATTCGGTAATTGCCCGTTCTTTAAGGCTTGGGTTACTTGCCGCTTGCATGACTTGGTTAAGAGAGAACTCATTACCCACGCGCGCTAAACGCACTAACTCACGCTCACTATTAAAGTCGGCTTTCATTAACCACAGTAGTTTATATACCTCGGCACTCTCACTCACTTGTGCCAACCTAACCATCACTTCCGATGAAGGTAACCAACTGGTGACAGCCTCTTGGGTTAACTGATCAGTTAAGCCTTTGACAGCCTCTAGCGATAAACTGTCTAGTTCACGTATCAACAGCGCTTCACGAGCCTGAACCTGATATTCGCTGCCCTTGAGCCAATCCTTAAGAACCAATTCCCCTCGTTCAGCTTCAAGGACAAAAGCGAGAGTGGATTGATCTTGCTGCCACTGTTTCAGTAAACGATGAGCGATAACTGGATAATTAAAGGCTGGAACGGAAAACTCATAGCCATCGCCTCTTTCCAATACTTGATAAGTAGGAACCATAGATTTTTGCTGCTCGACAAACAGCGCCATCTTAGGCGTTAAGATGAGATTCTGATCTTCAATCTTTTTGAGTAGTAAGTAGCGGGAAACTTCTTGGACAGGCAAAGCAAGCCTTTGCAGAGCAAAGTTGAGTCCATCAATATCATCTTCGACCACAAACTGAAGCAGTTCTGCGATCTTGTCATGAACTTGTGGTTCTTGAAGCCATTGCTCAACTCGCTGGGGCTGCATTTCCGTTGCAGTAGCGACTGGTACACCAATGAGAAGCGTTGCTGATAGGAGTACCGACGACAACATTCCTTGTTGCATGTTAACCTCCTTGTAACATTTATCTCATTGTGCTCGTTCTACTGAGATAATGCAAACAAAAACGCCACCGATAACGGTGGCGTTCTATAAAATAGCTTTTTCAGAAATTACTGACGACGCATTGCATCGAAGAACTCATCATTGGTCTTCGTCATTGCTAGCTTATCAATCAGGAATTCCATTGCATCGATCTCGCCCATTGGGTGAACAATCTTACGTAGAATCCACATCTTCTGCAGTTCTTCGTTCTTAGTTAGTAGCTCTTCACGACGAGTACCACTACGGTTGAAGTCAATTGCTGGGAATACACGCTTCTCTGCAATCTTACGGTTCAGGTGAATTTCCATGTTACCTGTACCTTTAAACTCTTCGTAAATAACTTCATCCATCTTAGAACCAGTATCTACTAGTGCTGTTGCCAGAATAGTTAAGCTGCCGCCTTCTTCTACGTTACGAGCCGCACCGAAGAAACGCTTAGGACGGTGAAGTGCATTTGCATCTACACCACCAGTAAGAACTTTACCTGATGAAGGAACTACCGTGTTGTAGGCACGAGCTAGACGAGTAATAGAGTCAAGCAGGATAACCACGTCTTTCTTGTGTTCAACAAGGCGCTTCGCTTTCTCGATTACCATTTCTGCCACTTGAACGTGACGAGATGCTGGTTCATCGAACGTTGATGCAATAACTTCACCCTTAACAAGGCGCTGCATCTCAGTTACTTCTTCTGGACGTTCATCGATAAGAAGAACCATTAACTCACACTCTGGGTGATTGTAAGCAATACTTTGAGCAATGTTCTGTAGCAACATTGTCTTACCCGCTTTTGGCGGCGCTACAATCAGACCACGCTGACCTTTACCAATTGGTGAAGCTAAATCTAGAACACGAGCAGTAATATCTTCTGTCGAACCATTACCACGCTCCATCACCATACGCTCGTTTGCGTGTAGCGGCGTCAAGTTTTCAAATAGGATCTTGTTACGCGCGTTATCTGGCTTGTCAGCGTTGACAGTATTCACTTTAAGTAGAGCAAAGTAACGCTCACCATCTTTTGGTGGGCGAATCTTACCGGCAATGGAATCGCCTGTACGCAAGTTAAAGCGACGAATCTGACTTGGTGAAACGTAAATATCGTCTGGACCAGCAAGGTATGAGCTGTCCGCACTACGTAAGAAACCAAAACCATCTTGAAGTATTTCTAGAACACCATCACCAAAGATATCTTCGCCGCTCTTAGCGTGAGCTTTTAGGATAGCAAAGATAATGTCTTGCTTTCTTAGACGAGCTAGGTTTTCTAAACCTAAGCTTTCGCCAAGTTTAACAAGGTCAGACACAGGTCTGTTTTTAAGTTCGGTGAGGTTCATGGTGGTTGATGCTTGTTTAGTCAAAATAAGGATCTATTTTCTAGTTAAGAAGGATTTGGTCTCAGGATCGACCAAGAAGAGAACTTGTTTAATTAACGTGCGATAAATTAGCACTAAATAGTAGACTAGTCTAGATTTTGTTGGTATTCAAAAAACAAAACCGTGCACTATTCGATGCACGGTCTTATCTAACTATTATAGGTTAGCGTCTAGGAACTCTTTAAGTTGAGTTTTAGACAGCGCGCCTACTTTAGTTGCTGCTACGCTACCATCTTTGAATAGAAGTAACGTTGGAATACCACGAATACCAAACTTAGGTGGAGTACCTGCGTTTTGGTCGATATTTAGTTTACCGATAGTGAGTTTGCCTTCGTACTCGTCTGCGATTTCGTCCAAAATAGGCGCAATCATCTTACAAGGACCACACCATTCTGCCCAAAAATCAACAAGAACTGGGCCTGCAGCGTTAATTACGTCGGCGTCAAAACCGTCATCAGTTAGCTGCAAAATCTTATCACTCATCTTCCACTCCAATGTGTTTTTTCGGAACTGGTTGGATGATAACCAGTATTTAGATGCCCTATTGGAATGTATTTACTTTCGTATTGCAAGCTTAAGCTGATATTCTATAGCAATGAAAAAGACGCATATCACAGAGCAAAAGTTCGCCGATTTGGGCTTACACCCTCAAATTACTGAAGGTCTGGAGAAAAAAGGGTTCGAATTTTGTACCCCTATCCAAGCCTTGGCGTTGCCGGTACTGCTCACCGGCCAAGACATCGCAGGTCAAGCCCAAACGGGTACAGGTAAGACATTAGCCTTCCTGACTGCTACTTTTAACCACTTACTGACCACTTCTGAACATGAAGGTCGTAAGCCAAACCAGCCACGTGCAATTATTATGGCACCGACGCGTGAGTTGGCGATTCAAATCTATAATGATGCTGAATCGCTGATCGCAAGCACTGGTATCAAAGCGGCACTTGCTTACGGCGGCGAAAGCTATGATAAGCAATTGTCTAAACTAGAAGACGGTGTTGATGTACTGATTGGTACAACAGGTCGTATTATCGACTTCTACAAGCAAAAGGTATTTAACCTTAACCATATTCAAGCAGTCGTGCTTGATGAAGCCGACCGTATGTTCGATCTTGGCTTTATTAAAGACATCCGCTTCTTATTCCGTCGTATGCCTGAACCAAAAGAGCGTTTGAACATGCTGTTCTCAGCAACGCTTTCTTACCGCGTACAAGAATTGGCATTCGAACACATGCACAACCCTGAGCATGTTGTGGTTGAGCCAGAAGTGAAAACGGGTCACCGCATTCAAGAAGAACTGTTCTACCCTTCAAATGAACATAAAATGGCTTTACTTCAGACGCTTATCGAAGAAGAGTGGCCAGATCGCGCAATCATTTTTGCCAACACTAAGCATAAATGTGAATCTGTTTGGGGATACCTAGCAGCAGATGGCCATCGTGTTGGTCTATTGACTGGTGATGTTCCACAGAAAAAACGTGAGCGTATCCTTGAGCAATTCACTAAAGGTGACGTCGATCTATTAGTTGCAACCGACGTTGCTGCGCGTGGTCTACACATTCCTCAAGTAACACACGTATTTAACTTTGATCTACCGGATGACTGTGAAGATTATGTACACCGCATTGGTCGTACTGGTCGCGCAGGCGCAAGTGGTCATTCAATCAGCTTTGCTTGTGAAGATTACGCAATCAACCTTCCGCCGATTGAAGAGTACATTGAGCACACTATCCCAGTCTCTGACTACGACCCAAGTGCCTTGATAGAAGATCTACCTGCACCGATCCGCATGCGTTCTAATCGTCCGCAGCAACGTCGTACCAATACTGGCGGTTCACGTTCAGGCAATCGTCGTTCGAACCATCGCTCTCGTCCACGTCAACAAAAGGATTCTTAAGTCGTCTATGAGCCAAGCAGTTTCATCTCCGCTTTATGCAGCCATCGACCTCGGGTCGAACAGTTTTCATATGCTCGTTGTGCGTCACATTGATGGCAGCATTCAAACAATGGCTAAAATTAAACGCAAAGTTCGCCTTGCCGCAGGTTTAGACGACAGTAACGCGCTAAGCCAAGAAGCCATGCAACGCGGATGGGACTGCTTGAGTCTATTTGCAGAACGACTGCAAGATATTCCAACCGAAAACATCCGCATTGTTGGTACCGCGACATTACGTACCGCGACCAATGTGGATGTCTTTCTGGACAAAGCCAATCAGATCCTCGGTCATAAAATTGAAGTGATTGATGGTGAAGAGGAAGCTGCGACTATTTATAAAGGTGTCGCACACACTTCTGGTGGTAGTGGGCGTCGCTTGGTGGTTGATATTGGTGGGGCCAGTACAGAACTGATCATCGGTGAAGGTTTCGAAGCTAAAGCACTAACGAGTCTAAAGATGGGTTGTGTGACTTGGTTAGAGCGCCACTTTAAAGATCGCCAACTGACAGCAACCAACTTCAACAACGCGATTCAAGCGGCAAAAGAGACACTTCAACCAATTCTAGAGCAGTACACAGAAATTGGCTGGGATGTGTGTGTTGGCGCTTCTGGCACCGTGCAAGCACTGCAAGAGATCATGTTGGCACAAGGTATGGATGAGGTCATCACTCACGCCAAACTAAAACGCCTCCAAAAACAGGCGATGCGTGCCGATCATCTTGAAGAGCTTGAAATTGAAGGTCTGACACTGGAGCGTGCTTTAGTGTTCCCAAGTGGTTTGTCGATTCTGATTGCTATCTTTGAACTGCTAGAGATTGACTCGATGACCTTAGCAGGCGGAGCACTGCGTGAAGGCTTGGTTTATGAGATGGTTGATGAGCTAAAGCAAGACGATATCCGTGCTCGTACTATCGCCAGCGTGCAGAGTCGTTATCAGATTGATGCGATTTACGCTAAGCAAGTGGCAAAGATGGCCGCTAAATTGTTGTCTGAGTGTCAAGACGATTGGATTGCCGAATCTCAAGGTGACGTACTACTTGAAACTGCCGCCAAACTGCACGAGATTGGCTTGACCATCGACTTTAAGCAAGGTGGTGCGCACAGTGCTTACCTGCTGCAGCATCTCGATCTACCAGGCTATACTCGCGCACAAAAACATCTACTCGGTGAACTGGCTCGTCGTTATAGAGAGCAACTCACATCACTTCCAGAGCAACACGCCCTTTCGAGTACCAGTGCCAAACGTGTGCTACGTCTGTTGCGTTTAGCGGTATTACTGACTCACCGTCGTAACCCTGATCTCGAACCTAATATCAGTTTGAGTTCTGCGGATGACAAGCTCACCCTGACCATTAAGTCACAGTGGTTGCAAGCTAATCCACTAACCGCGGCTGAGCTTGAAACCGAAGCCAATCGACAAAGTGATATCGGCTGGCCGCTTTCCGTCGTAGAGTACTAATTAATACGTACACCGCAAATACAAAAAAAGCCCGAGAGACTCAGTCCTCGGGCTTTTTCTTGCTAGTCACTTCAATTAAGACTTAGCGCCAACCATTTTAAAATCTGGGTTAACCGCCGTCATCTTACGCACTAGGTAGTTAAGTAATACACCGTACATTGGCACAAACAAGCCTAAGCTAATCACCAATTTGAAGCCGTAATCGACCAAAGCGATTTCGGTCCAGTGTTCAGCCATAAACGGATCTGGGCTTTGGTAGAAAGCAATCGCGAAGAAAGCGATGGTATCCAAAGCATTACCAAATAGCGTCGAACAGGTTGGTGCTACCCACCACTGCTTTAGCTGACGCAGACGGTTAAACACATGCACATCAAGAATCTGACCTAATAGATAAGCCATAAAACTCGCAATCGCAATACGTGCAACAAACAGGTTGAACTCACCTAGCTGACCAAAACCTTGGAATGCACCTTCGTAGAACAAGACAGATAGACCATAAGAGACCGCTAACGCAGGCAGCATCACTAAAAAGATAATGCGACGCGCCAACTGAGCACCAAAGATACGTACGGTCAAGTCAGTAGCCAAAAAGATAAAAGGGAACGTAAATGCGCCCCACGTAGTGTGGAAACCAAACACGGTAAAAGGAAGCTGAACCAAGTAATTGCTCGAGGCAATAATGATCAGGTGGAACAGAACTAATAGAAAAAGGGCTTTGCGCTGCTGCGCAGGGGTAAAGTTACTCATGCGATACCTTTTTAGTTTGGTTTGGGGGTGAGGGAACCCAAATCGACTCTTTCCAAGCCAAGGAAAAAGCCTTACCAACAATGTTAAATGAATTTAGCCGCAATATTTTATGACAAATATCGCGGCGGGCGATTATACATTAACCAATTTCACCTGCAATAGGTGAAATTGAAGCAATCGTTAGCGTCAATGTTCTCTTTAGAAACCACGCTGAAAAAGAGAAGCGAGGAAATCGAGCTCTTCTTTTGAATCATCAATAGCCAACGCTTCAAACCAAACGCTTTCACTATAATGTTCGGATTTAAGAAACAGTTGGTAGCCTTCAAAATCAATTAGCCATGAGTGAATATCAGCATCCCATTGCTTTTCAATTACTGAAGCGGATAACAACTGAACCAACTTTTCTGCCAGTTGTGGAAAACTATCAAAATCAAAACGAGGCGTTCGAATAATAATACGTCCCTCTTGTGCCTGATAATCAACAAGCCCAAATTCCGTTTGTTGCATTGAATCACCCATGATTAGTTAAATGCTCCTGAATCAAATCTAAGAAAGGATCGGCGTACTTCTCTAGCTTACGTTGCCCCACGCCACTCACTGCTAACATTTCCCCATAAGAGGTTGGCAGGATTTCAGCCATATCAATCAAGGTGGCATCACTGAACACCACGTATGGTGGTAAACCATCTTCATCGGCAATCGATTTACGCAGCTTGCGTAGTTTAGCAAACAGCTTTTTATCGTAGTTTTTGCTCGATAGCTTGTCTGACTTGGCGGCACGTGCAGCGGTATCTAAACGCGGCACAGCAAGTTCTAAGCTCATCTCGCCACGCAAAAGTGGACGCGCTTCCTCGGTCAGCTGCAATGTCGAGTTGCGGGTGATATTTTGAAACAACAAGCCTTTATGAATCAGTTGGCGAAACACACTCACCCAATAGTCGTGACTGTTTTCTCGGCCGATACCATAGGTCGATAACTTATCGTGGCCGTTTTCACGCACACGGATATTTTGCATGCCACGCAACACCTCAACCACGTAACCCATACCAAAGCTTTGGTTAACTCGATAGACACAAGACAGAGCTTTTTGCGCTTGCTCAGTGGCATCAAAATGCTTAGGTGGATCTAGACAAATATCGCAGTTACCACACGGCTTTTCTCGATATTCACCAAAGTAGTTCAGTAGCACCTGACGTCGACAGGTTTGTGCTTCAGCAAACGCGCTCATCGCATTGAGCTTATGTGCTTCGACTTGCTTCTGCGGGCCGTCGTCTTTCTCATCGAGCATACGTCGTAGCCAGCTAATATCCGCAGGGTCGTAAAGCATCATTGCCTCTGCGGGTAAGCCATCTCGCCCTGCTCGACCCGTTTCCTGATAGTAAGACTCAATGTTGCGTGGAATATCAAAGTGAACCACAAAGCGCACATTAGGCTTGTTAATCCCCATGCCAAACGCGACTGTCGCAACAACAATCTGAATATCATCCCGTTGAAACGCTTCTTGAACGTAAGCACGCTCATCCGCTTCAAGTCCTGCATGATAACTGGCCGCGCGAAGACCGTTGTTACACAGCTTCTCGGTCACCATTTCGACTTTCTTACGACTACCGCAATAGATGATGCCGCAGCTACCGCGCTGGTTTTCAAGGAAACGCACTACCTGAGAAACCGGCTTATGCTTTTCAACCAAGGTATAGCGGATATTCGGCCGATCGAAACTACCGAGATAGGTATGCGGCTCATTAAGTTGCAGGCGCTGCATAATATCTTTGCGGGTTGCATCATCAGCGGTAGCAGTTAGCGCCATGACAGGCACATGAGGAAAGTACTGCTTTAGCTGACCCAGTGACGCATATTCTGGTCTAAAATCATGCCCCCACTGCGAAATACAGTGCGCTTCATCAACGGCAATCATTGATAAAGGCAAACTTTCCAAGCGCTCGATAAAGTCACGCATCAACACTCGTTCCGGTGACACATAGACTAGCTTAAGCGCCCCTGAATGCATGCGATTGTAGACAGAGATAAGCTCTTCACGTGACATGGTTGAGTTGATGCACTCAGCCGCAACCCCATTCGCTTTGAGCTGATCTACTTGGTCTTTCATTAAAGAGATAAGCGGAGAGATCACCAAGGTTAAACCGCTACGCACCAAGGCGGGAATCTGATAGCAAAGCGATTTGCCACCACCCGTCGGCATGATGACTAAACTGTCTTGCCCAGCGACCGCTGACTCTATTACTTCTTGCTGACCATCACGGAAGATCTGGTAGCCAAAAACATTTTCGAGAATGCTTTGTGGCGTCGGCAATTCTTCCATAGGTTGTGGTGCTAAAAGTGTCGAGGTCATGAATTATCTCAGTAGGATTGCAGGTCGAGTGCGTGACAAACGCAAGGGGCACATTGTAGAGGGGTTTAGAGGTGAATAAAACCGCAAATTGTTAGGTGATTCTACCTGTCGTTCGTATACTGCATGTTTCAATTTGTTAATTTATTTCAACCTGAGCGCACAACTATGACTCCAGACGAACAACAGCGAGCCAAGCAAGGTGTCTTCCTCGCGATTGGTGCCTATACCATGTGGGGCATTGCGCCAATCTACTTTAAAGCGCTCGGTGATGTCTCCCCGCTAGAAATTCTAAGTCACCGCGTCGTCTGGTCGTTCTTCCTACTGGCCGCTCTACTTCACTTCGGTCGTCGCTGGCGCAATGTACGAGACGTGATCAAGTCAAAACAGAAGCTGATGTACCTAGTTACGACTGCGGTATTGGTTGGGGCAAACTGGTTGATCTTCATTTGGGCGGTCAATTCTGATCACATGCTCGATGCCAGCTTGGGCTACTACATCAACCCTCTGATAAATGTACTACTCGGGATGCTCTTTTTGGGCGAACGGCTACGTAAACTGCAGTGGTTTGCTGTCGCTCTTGCCACTTGTGGCGTGCTGGTGCAGTTATTTGTGTTTGGTTCTATTCCGACTGTCGCTATCGCTTTAGCCTTTAGTTTTGGCTTTTATGGCCTTCTGCGTAAAAAAGTCAGCCTTGAAGCGCAAACAGGCTTATTCGTTGAGACCTTAGTACTGCTGCCTGCGGCTGCAATTTACTTAATGTGGATTGCCGATACTCCGACGTCAAATTTCACGGAGAATCCGCTGAATCTAAACTTGCTACTGATTTCCGCGGGTATCATCACTACCTTACCGCTACTTTGCTTTACCGGCGCAGCGACGCGACTCAAGCTATCTACACTGGGCTTCTTCCAATATATTGGCCCAAGTTTAATGTTCCTGCTTGCTGTACTGATTTACGGCGAAGCCTTCACCATGGATAAGACGATCACCTTTGCCTTTATTTGGGGAGCGTTGGTGGTATTTAGCTTTGATGGGCTGCGAGCCAATAAAAAGTCAAAGAAGGCGTCTCAAACACACTGATCGTTTTTTACAAGACATTCAAGATAACTAACGCTAAGCTTGGTGAAATATTCACCAAGCTTTTTTTGTTTTTATGGATAAGGTTCAATACCAAACAGTGCCCAATCAAGAGATAGGTTTGATCGACGCAAACTACCAGACGTTTGCCTTTCAACGTCACTATCATCTTGATTTTCACATTGGCCTTATCACCCAAGGGGAACAAAAATTCCATTATCAGGGTGAATCTCATCATGCCGGTCAAGGGCAAATAGTGTTGATGCCACCGGATGAAATGCACGATGGCCAATCCAAACTCGACTCTGGCTACAAGGTAAAAGTGTTTTCTCTTGATCCTCAATGGCTAAGCGATCTTTCCGATCTAAAACGATCTTCTGACATCATAGGTTTTAACCAACTTGTGATTGATGACTCTTATGTTTTCAATACCTTATCTCAACTACACCACAACCTAACCAACACTCACCAAAGTCAGCTTGCTCAAGACTGCCTACCTTATGAAGGGTTTAGCCAGCTATTCGAGCGCTACGGTGCAAAAGAGCAAAGAAGTATCGTGCCGCTTGGTAATCAGTCCGTTGCGACACTAAAAGAGTATTTGATGGCGAACCTCGATCAACCAGTCAAACTCGAACAACTCTCGGCATTGTGTCAGCTGAGTCCAACTCAGTTTCAGCGCCACTTCAAAGCCAAAATCGGCTTAACTCCCTACGCATGGCTAAGTCGGTTGCGTATGGAGCAAGGGATGAAATTATTGAAAGCGGGTGTGAAAGGTACTGAGGTCGCCCATCAAGTCGGCTTTTACGACCAAGCGCACTTCAGTAAAGCGTTTAAAGCCGTGTATGGCGTCAGCCCATCTCAAATCAACTAGTGTCGATTATTTACAATCTTTTGCTTAGCGCTGCTGGCACAATTGCGTGATACATCATTAATCACTATTGCTATGAACGAATTAACCATCCTAACCACTCTTGCCGTTGTCCACTTTGTTGCATTGATGAGCCCAGGGCCTGATTTTGCTCTGGTGGTGCAAAATGCCACTCGTTACGGACGCCAAACTGGCCTTTATATTGCGCTAGGTTTGTCTTGCGGCATCTTGCTTCATTCATTATTAAGCCTTACTGGTGTCAGCTACTTAGTCCACCAGCAGCCGACCTTATTTGCCTTGTTGCAGTTGGCCGGCGGAAGCTACCTGTTCTATTTAGGTTACGGTGCCTTAAAAAGCACCTGGGCCAAAGTAAAACACTCAGCAGAGAGCGAGCAAGCAAGCGAGCAAACCAGTTTGCTATTGAGCAATAAACGCCAAGCCTTTTCCCGTGGCTTTGCCACCAATATCCTCAACCCGAAAGCCCTCGTGTTTTTTGTCAGCTTAATGTCGAGTTTAGTCCCAGCAGGCATGTCCTTAGCTGGTAAAGGAGGAGCGTTAATCATCTTGTGGGGCATTTCTCTGGCTTGGTTTTCATTCTTAGCATGGGCATTGTCTACTTCACGTATGCAGAAAAAAATAACTTCTTTAGCCATATATGTTGACGGCCTGTGTGGGGTACTGTTCAGCGTTATTGGAGCGGGCATTTTGTGGCAATCAACCACTGCTCTGGCGGCTCAGTTCTGAGTCGTAAAAATTATTAAGTTTGATTCAAGGTTAAATTTTGAACAAAAACTTTTAGACCTACGCCCTTTCCACTGCCACTCTACTCTTCGCATAACAACAAGGAGAATAAGATGCAGTGGAAAATGAAATGCCTCACCGCCTATTTATTGCTGACGTCAGCCAGTACCTTCGCTAATCAAGCCGCCGACTCCGTCGCTCCAGAGCGCAGCAGTGGTTTAGAACAAAAACAGCTGGTGACCGCCAAAGATTGGATGGTTACCGCAGCCAACCCACTTGCCACTCAAGCAGGAGCCGACATTCTTGCCCAAGGTGGCAATGCCATTGATGCCATGGTTACCACTCAATTGATGCTCGGCTTGGTTGAGCCACAATCTTCCGGTATCGGTGGCGGTGCATTCCTTGTTTACTGGGATGCAAAAAGCCAACAGTTGACCACTTATGATGGCCGAGAAACTGCGCCACTCGATGCGACACCACGGTTGTTTCAAGATGAAAATGGCGAGCCACTCAAGTTCTATGATGCCGTTGTCGGCGGGCGATCTGTCGGCACACCGGGTACGGTTAAGTTGATGTGGGATACCCATCAAAAATATGGTCAACTTGAATGGCAGAAGTTGATTGAACCTGTCATTGAGGTTGCAACTAAAGGATTTAAGGTCAGCCCACGCCTTGCTACCTTAATTGAAAACGATGCCGAGCGCTTAAGTCGCTTTGCCACAACCAAAGCTTACTTCTTCAATCCAGATGGCTCACCAAAACCAGCCGGAACGCTACTTAAGAACCCTGAATACGCTGAAACCTTAACTGCCATTGCTAAACAAGGGGCAAAAGCCTTCTACCAAGGCCCTATTGCTGACAGCATTATTGAAACGGTACAAAACGCATCAGGTAACCCTGGGGTATTAGCGCAAAAAGATTTCGACGCATATTCAATCAAACAGCGCCAACCTGTCTGCTCAGCCTATCAAAGTTATGACATCTGCGGCATGGGGCCACCGAGCTCAGGTGCGCTGACCGTCGGTCAAATACTGGCAATAACCGAGCAATTTGATTTAAAAGTCTGGGGAGCCAATGACGCCAGATCTTGGCAAGTGATTGCAGACGCATCACGACTGGCGTTTGCCGATCGCGGTATGTATATGGCAGATGAGGACTTTGTGCCGATGCCGACTCAAGGCTTACTTGATAAAGAGTACCTCAAACAGCGCGCACAACTGATCAAGCCGGGTAAAGCTTTAGCGACGGTGAGTGCGGGCTCTCCTCCATGGAGCTACGCACAGCGTCAAAGCAGCGATGAATCAATTGAACTGCCTTCCACAAGCCATTTTAATGTCGTGGATAAGCAAGGAAATATCGTCTCTATCACCACCACGATTGAAAATGCGTTTGGCTCTCGTCTAATGACCAATGGCTTCCTCCTCAATAATGAGCTCACCGACTTCTCGTTCAGAACTCACCAAGAAGGCAAACCGATCGCTAACCGCTTGGAACCAGGTAAACGCCCGCGTTCATCAATGGCGCCAACCATTATCATGCAAGATGATAAACCATATATGGCCATTGGCTCTCCCGGTGGTAGCCGCATCATAGGTTATGTCGCTCAAGCCATCATTGCCCATACCCAATGGGGAATGGATATCCAGCAAGCGGTCAATCAACCACACCTACTTAACCGCTTTGGCACATTAGATATCGAGCAAGGAACACAAGCCGAAACACTTAAGCCTGAGCTAGAAAAAATGGGCTTTAAGGTCAACGTACGTGACTTGAACTCGGGTCTGCACGCTATCTTAGTCCAAGACGGTCAACTACAAGGCGCTGCTGACCCAAGACGAGAAGGAGCCGCGATAGGAAAATAACGCCGATCGCCTCACTTGCTTGTGCGAGATCTCTCACAAGCAAGTGAGTAAATATAGCTTTTTCGCTGAGAGAAATGTAAACAATAAATCATAAATTACTGAAAAATAAGAATACGTACATTTTTGGAGCGAATTTTTATGTAGAAATACGTTTGCGTCATATTGCTGAAAATCGTCAAAAGCGTAATATTAATCCTGTCGGAAGGATACTGACACGGAACAGGAAATTACCACGGATTAGGTAATCTTCAGGAAGAAGATACGGTTATTCAGGATGAATAGTCGGCATGGAAAGCGAATAGGACATTGAACGGACGCAATAGTAACTAGGATGGTTGCTACTAAGGATGGGAAATGGACACCTCTGGACGAGGAAAGGACTTATCATCAGGATGATGAAAAGGACACCGCTCAAGGAACAAGCGACGTGAGCTAACGAGGATTGTTAGCAGACCAGGATAGGGTCACCAACGGACACCGCTAGGATGGCGAGTAAAGGATTGAGCTGAAGGACATCAGCATACTATCAAGGATTAGATGCATGGAGCACCTATAGTAGCCGGATTGCTGCGAGTAAGACTATAACCCCGATGGGCTCGCGCCCTCGGGGTTTTTCTTTATCTTTTTATCTGCATAATTGAACTCGCTGCTACGTTAACTTCGCTTGTTCACCCCATCACATAGGTTCCCTATGCTCAGGGGCTTCACTCACTTGTTGCCTTGCAGCAAGCCCAATTCTTTTGATAAAAACACCCCCAATAGAGACTGAAAATTTATAACGTTTCTAACTTAGCGTAAGCAGTCACCAACCACTTAATTCCTTCACCGTTAAAAGCAACTTGAACACGACTTTGTGGGCCGCTGCCTTCAAAGTTGATGATGGTGCCCTCTCCGAATTTAGGGTGCATAACGCGTGAACCTAGACTAAAGCCAGTTTCGTTAAAACTCTCTTTCACGACAGTTTGGCTAAAGCGGCCAGAGCTTGCTGGGCGGCTAACTTGTGCTTTCATACGTACTTCATCAAGACACTTTTCTGGCAGTTCGCGAATAAAGCGTGATGGTTTATGGTACTTATCTTGACCATACAAACGACGCATCTCTGCGTAGGTAATGTAGAGTTTCTCCATCGCACGAGTCATGCCCACGTAGCAAAGTCGGCGCTCTTCTTCCAAACGGCCTGCTTCTTCCGCAGACATTTGGCTTGGGAACATGCCCTCTTCGACACCGACCATAAATACCAGTGGGAATTCCAAACCTTTCGCACTGTGCAGGGTCATGAGCTGAACCGCATCATCAAATTCGTCCGCTTGGCCTTCCCCTGCCTCTAGCGCAGCGTGAGTCAAAAACGCCGTCAGCAGCGTCATATCTTCGGCTTCTTCTGGCTTTTCAAACTGACGTGTTGCCGTAACAAGCTCTTCCAAGTTCTCAATACGTGCTTTCGACTTCTCGCCTTTCTCTTGTTCATACATCGCGAACAGGCCAGAATATTTGATCACATGGTCGGTTTGCTCATGCAGCGACAATTCACAGGTGTCATCTTCAAGTGCATTAACCAATTCAATAAAGCGGCTGAGTGCACCAGCTGCTCGCCCTGCTAATACTTGGTTTTCAAGCAAATGCAGACTCGCTTGCCACATGGTGCTGCCTTGGTCGCGCGCGGCAAAGCGAATTGTCTCAAGGGTTTTATCGCCTAAACCACGAGTTGGCGTATTCACCACACGTTCAAACGCCGCATCATCATTTCGGTTCGACATCAGACGCAAATAGCTTAAGGCATCTTTGATCTCTTGGCGTTCGAAGAATCGCATACCACCATAAATACGATATGGCAGACCTGCTTGGATCAAGGCCTCTTCAAGCACACGTGATTGGGCGTTATTGCGGTACAGCATCGCGGCATCATTGAGTACGCCGCCTTTATCCTGCCACTCTTTAATTTTGTTGACCGCGAAACGCGCTTCATCAAGCTCGTTATAGGCCGAGTAAACGGAAATCGGCTCACCTTCCGCGCCATCAGTCCAAAGCTCTTTGCCCATACGCTCAGTATTATTAGCAATCAGAGTGTTGGACGCTTCTAGAATGGTCTTGGTTGAGCGATAGTTCTGCTCAAGGCGAATGGTGTTCACGCTTGGGAACTCTTGAGTAAACTTCTCAATGTTCTCAATCTTAGCGCCGCGCCAACCGTAGATAGACTGGTCATCATCACCAACAATCATCACATGTGAGTCAGGGCCTGCCATCATGCGTAGCCAAGCATATTGGATATTGTTGGTGTCTTGGAATTCGTCGACAAGAATATGTTTAAAGCGAGCTTGGTAATGTTCACGGATATGTTTCTTATCACGCAGGAGCTCATGGGCACGGAGTAAGATTTCCGCAAAGTCGACTAATCCTGCACGGTCACAAGCTTCTTGGTAAGCACTGTATAGCTGAAGATATGTCTTAGTGATCGGATCGCCGTAGGCATCAATGTGATTCGGGCGCAGACCTTCATCTTTTTTGCCATTGATCCACCACGCAACTTGTTTTGCTGGCCACTGCTTTTCATCTAAGTTCTGCGCTTTAATCAAGCGACGCAATAGACGCACCTGATCATCGGTATCAATGATCTGGAAATCTTCAGGCAGCGTAGCATCAAGGTAGTGAGCACGGAGAATTCGGTGACAGATACCATGGAAAGTACCATTCCACATTCCCGAAGCACTGCCCATCATTATCTCTTCAATACGGCCACGCATTTCCGCTGCCGCTTTGTTGGTGAAGGTCACTGACATAATTGAAAATGGTGAGGCTTGCTCAACCGACATCAACCACGCAATACGATGCACCAGCACGCGCGTTTTACCACTGCCTGCTCCAGCTAAGACAAGTGCATTTTCTAGTGGGGCGGCAACAGCTTCACGCTGCTTGTCATTCAGGCCATCGAGAAGTAATGAAGGATCCATTCGGGGCTCAGCTACTGTTTATCTATACATGAAAAGGCATTATACCCGAGTGACCCTAAGATGCTAGGTGAGAAACACTTCCGTTGCTGGGTAAGACTCTAAAGCCATTGCATCCACGGTGAAAAAACAAAAAAAATCGCATATTTATTCTTTCTATAAAACAACACCTTAGATAAATAAGACAAATAAAACCCAATGGAAAGATAATTTTTTTGAAAGTTTTCCGCTCCCTTCTCTATCCTTTTAACTAAGCAAGTTGATGAATTCACACATGATTCACTTGCCTACATAAGTAAAGGAATTAAGTCTGAGGAAATGAATATGAAAAAGTCTAATCTTGCTGTTACTGCTGCTGTTACAAGTCTCATTGCGTTTGGTGGTACCGTCCTTACTGCAGCGCCAGCAGTCGCGGCTGAAAAAGAAAAATGCTACGGCGTAGCTAAAGCCGGCAAAAATGACTGTGCAACAAAAACCAGCTCTTGTGCAGGTACAGCAAAAGAAGATAACCAAACTGACGCATTTGTTGTCGTACCTAAAGGCCTATGTGGCAAATTGGCAGGCGGTAGCACTCAATCATCATAATTTCTACCGATGACTACAGGCGGTCTAGGCTCAACTGACCGCCTTGTCTCATCCCATAAGTTTTCAAGGATGGCGTTTGTGAAATCAACCACTTTTCATCCCCAAGTTGGCGTAGGGCTACGCTCTCCACATCTAGACTACTTTGTCGAACAAAAACCACCGCTGTCTTGGCTAGAGATCCATAGCGAAAACTATTTCCAACCCTACTCTAAGGCAAGGCAACAACTGCACCTTCTTGCTAACCACTACCAAATCAGTTGCCACGGTATCGGTCTTTCACTGGGTAGTGTTGAGCGAATAAACCAACAGCACCTGACGCAACTTCGCAGTCTAATTAACGATGTTGAACCATTTTTGGTTTCCGATCATCTCAGCTGGAGTCAAACTGGCGGCCATTATTTTAATGACTTGCTACCACTGCCTTATACCGAAGAAGCACTCAAGGTCTTTTGTCGTAATGTTGAGGAGGTTCAAGATGCCATTCAGCGACCTCTTCTGATTGAAAACCCTTCCAGCTATCTCAAATTTAATCACTCGACCATTAAAGAGTGGGAGTTCTTGGCGGAAGTGCAAAAGCGTACCGAGTGTCGACTACTGCTCGATTTAAACAATATTCATGTCTCCGCCTTTAACCATGGTTTTGACAGTGTTGAGTACATCAATGCCATCCCCGAGCACGCGGTGGATGAGATTCACTTAGCTGGCTTTACCGTCAAACACCTCGACCAAGGTGAAATCTGGATTGATACCCACAGCCGCCCAGTCAGTGATGAAGTGTGGCAGCTCTATCAATATTGGCTTGAGTCGTATGGTGAGCGCCATACTCTGATTGAATGGGATTTAGATATCCCCGAGCCTGAAGTTTTATTAAACGAAGCAACCAAGGCCTCCCACCAACTGCAACGTTGGCAAGATAAACAAAGGAAGGTCTCATGAGCGCTCTCTCTCTTGCCGAACTCCAGCAGACGTTTGCCGCTGCCTTGCACTATCAAGCGAGCGGTGAAGCCTGCAATATTGCTAGTGATACCTTCACGGCTGATGAGCGAATGCAGATTTATCGCAATAACTTTGTTGTTAGCCTCAGCGAAGTGCTCGCTGCAACCTACCCGATGGTATCAGCTTTAGTTGGTGAGGAGTGCTTTAATCAAATGGCTCGCCAGCATGTACTCAACAACCCATTGGGTTCAGGTGATGTCAGCCACTATGGAGAGCATTTCAATGATTCTATTAGTCACTTCCCTGCCGTAGTCGAAGCGGCCCCCTATGCCGAAGAGGTGGCACGATTTGAATGGTGTATTGATTTAGCTCAGCAGCAACAGGGACAAATATCACTCTCTGGAGAACTGTTGCCGCTCGCCAAACTGGCTGAGATTGAGCCAGCGCAACAAGCTGCTATTCACCTGCATCTATTACCGGGGGTAGTGCTTTTTCGTTCATCTTATGCGGTTTATTCGTTGCAGAGAGCCATTGCTGACAACCAATTTGACGACTTGCAATTACACCAAGCAGAACAAGGTTTCATTTGTTGTTCAGCTCAAGGAGAGGTTTGGACACAAAAGTTAGCAAATAGCGCATTTGACTTGCTGCAGTACCTGCACTCTGGATGCACGCTTGGTGAGATACCACCAGAACAACTACAACATATCAATCTAATTTTTGACAGCAATGTGATTGCTGGATTTACACTTGCGGATTAAGGGGATAGGCATGTCCGATTCAATCAAAAATATGCTCAACACTTACGACAATATTATTAACGCGACTCAGAACGCTTTTGTTCCTTTGCTACTGCTATTTTGTCGACTTTGGGTTGCCTGGGTATTCTTTAATTCAGGACTAACTAAAATTGCCACTTGGGATAGCACCCTCTATCTGTTTGAGTACGAATACCAAGTTCCTGTTTTGCCTTGGCAATTAGCTGCGTATATGGGAACCGCAGCTGAACTAATACTGCCGGTGTTTATCGCTCTAGGCTTGTTGAGCAGACCAATGGCCGCAATCTTATTTGTCTTCAATATTATCGCGGTGGTTTCTTACCCAGTGCTGTGGGCACAAGGTTTCTTTGACCACCAACTGTGGGGGTTAATGATATTAATTGTCATTGTTTGGGGACCAGGGCCATTGTCCGTCGATAAGCTAATTAGAAATAAACTACTCCGCTAATCTTCTGAACTAAGGTCATCCTTCACTGAGTTGACCGCATCACGAGAGGCGTGTCCAATTGCTTTGGTCGTATCACGTGTTGCATGACCAATGGTTCTGCCTGCATCTTTAAGTTCAGCGCACCCAGATGTGCCAAGAACCATCAATGAAGCGAGGGTAAGGGTTGTAAACAGTTTCAGCATATGACCTCCTTGCATGCTAAGCTGATTATCATATCAATAAAAAACGCCCCTGGCTCATAAAGTCAGGGGCGTTTTGTTCATTTCAGCGATAAGAATTTAGGCACTGATTCCAGAGTGACGCAGCAGAGCATCGATTTGTGGCTCACGGCCACGGAAGCGTTTGAACAACTCCATCGGCTCTTCACTGCCACCCATCTCAAGGATGTTGTTTAGGAAGCTCTTACCCGTTTCGGTATTAAAGATGCCCTCTTCTTCAAAGCGAGAGAACGCATCTGATGACAACACTTCAGCCCATAAGTAGCTGTAGTAACCAGCACTGTAACCACCAGCAAAGATATGGCTAAAGCTGTGTGAGAAGCGGTTCCACTCTAGGCTTGGCAATACGGCAACTTTGGATTTCACGTCTGCCAGCGTTTCAAGTACACGAGGGCCCACTTCTGGATCAAACTCAGTGTGTAGTGTGAAGTCAAACAAACCAAATTCTAGCTGACGTAAGATAAACATCGCTGACTGGAAGTTTTTCGCCGCCAGCATTTTCTCTAGCATCTCTTTTGGCAGTGCTTCACCCGTTTCAAAGTGACCAGAAATAAATGCTAGCGCTTGTTCTTCCCAACACCAGTTCTCTAGGAACTGACTTGGTAGCTCAACCGCATCCCATGGCACACCGTTGATGCCCGATACCGCACCCGACTCGACTTGAGTCAACATGTGGTGAATACCATGACCAAATTCGTGGAACAGCGTCACCACTTCATCGTGAGTAAATAGCGCAGGCTTGTCACCCACTGGGCGGTTAAAGTTACAGGTTAGATACGCTACTGGCGATTGCAGCTCACCCGATTCATTAATACGGCGAACTCGACACTCATCCATCCAAGCGCCGCCACGTTTATGTTCACGCGCGTACAAGTCTAGGTAGAAGCTGCCGCGAAGTTTGTCATCCGCATCGAAGATATCAAAGAAGCGTACTGACTCGTGCCAAGTATCGACACCTTCACGCTCTTGAACTGTCATGCCGAAGACACGCTTCAACACTTCAAACAGACCACTTACCGCTTTCGCTTCTGGGAAATAAGGACGTAGCTCTTCGTCTGAAATTTGGAATAGGTGCTGTTTCTGTTTTTCGCTGTAGTAAGCAATATCCCACAGGTTAAGCTCTTCAACGCCAAACTCTGCTTTAGCAAACTGGCGCAGCTCTTCAACTTCACGTTCGCCTTGAGGTTTTGCTTTGCTTGCTAAATCATTCAAGAAACCTAATACCTGAGAAGGGTTCTCGGCCATTTTGGTTGCGAGTGACTTTTCACTGTAAGTGTTGAATCCAAGCATACGAGAGATTTCATAACGCAGTTTTAGCTGCTCGTTGATGATCTCAGTGTTGTCCCACTCACCTGCTTTCGGGCCACGATCGGATGCGCGAGTGACGTACGCTTCATACAACTCTTTACGCAGATCTTGGTTATCACAGTAAGTCATCACTGGCAGGTAAGATGGAATATCCAGCGTTAGCAAGTAGCCGTCGAGCTCTTTAGATTCTGCCGCCGCTTTCGCTGCAGCTAATGCCGACTCAGGCATACCTGCTAAGTCCGCTTCATCTGTCACGTGCTTGTTCCAACCCATGGTGGCATCAAGTACGTTGTTAGAGAATTTAGAGCCTAGCTCTGACATACGCTTACTGATCTCACCATAACGGTGTTGCTCATCCGCAGGTAGACCAATACCAGACAATTCAAAGTCACGCAGCGAATCAGTGATGGATTTCTTTTGCGCTTGAGTGAGTGATGCAAAGCTTTCGTCAGCCTTTAGCGCTTTATACGCTTCAAACAGGCCTTTATGTTGACCAACCCAAGTGCCGTATTCAGACAATAGCGGCAGACAGCTTTCATAAGCGTCACGCAGTTCATCACTATTGACCACAGAGTTCATGTGACTCACTGGCGACCAAATACGACTTAAGCGGTCATCCACCTCTTCGATTGGCGCCACGACACTTTCCCAGCTCGGTGTGATATCACCGGCGAGTACCTGTTCGATTTTAGCTCGACAGTCAGCAATCGCCTGCTCTACCGCTGGTTTAACATGTTCTGGTTTAATCTGAGAAAACGGGGGCAAATCGGTAAAACTAAGAAGTGGATTCGACATAAATCATTCCTTTTGTTAGCCAAAGCGAACTACGGGTTCGTCTATTGAGTATATTCAACGTCTTAAAGATTAAATATAGGTGCGATAAGCATTTTTCAATAGCGGGATGCAGCTAAGTTGTTGCTAAATACGAGCATCACAAAGCCACTGAGTATATAATCAGCGAATCGTTCGTATTAACTTCAGTATGGTTGCAAGACCATTTCGAGAGAGTCATTTTGTTAAGTTATCGCCACAGTTTTCACGCTGGTAACCACGCCGACGTGGTTAAGCATATCGTTCAAAGCCTTATTCTGGATGCGCTCAAGCAGAAAGATAAGCCATTTGTTTACCACGATACCCACTCAGGTGTTGGTCGTTACGACCTGACTCACGAGTGGTCAGAAAAAACTGGCGAGTACAAACAAGGTATCGCTCGTATTTGGGAGCAAACTGATATCCCACAAGATATCCAAAGCTACCTTGAGTCGATTAAAACGCTTAACAACGGGGATGCACTGCGCTACTACCCAGGCTCACCTCGTGTTGCTCGTGCTCAACTTCGCCCGCAAGATCGCATGGTACTGACTGAGCTTCACCCAGCTGATCACCCGCTGCTAGAACAAGAGTTCCACCGCGATCGCCAAGTCAGCATCTACAAAGAAGATGGCTTTAAGCGCCTTAAGGCAAGTCTGCCACCACAAGAACGCCGTGGTTTGGTACTGATTGACCCACCTTACGAATTGGCAAAAGAGTACCGTGACGTAGTGGCAGCCATTGCTCAAAGCCATAAGCGCTGGGCAACCGGCATCTACGCAATTTGGTACCCAGTAGTTAACCGCTGTGACATCGAAGATATGATTGAAGGCCTAGAAGGTCTCGGCATTCGCAAGATTTTGCAAATCGAGTTAGGTGTATCTCCGGACACCAATGAGCGTGGTATGACTGCATCAGGCATGATCGTGATTAACCCGCCGTGGAAGCTAGAAAGCCAGATGAAAGAAATTTTGCCATTCCTGCAAGAAGCAATTGCGCCTGCAACCGGTCACTTTAAAGTGGAATGGATAGTACCGGAGTAATCCATATCAAATAAAGCAGAGTCAAAATACTCTGCTTTATCGCTATTTGTCATAACCAACCTCACTTTTTCCCATTGGGAAATCAGTCAGAGTCGATTTATGATAAGCAACAAGGACAGCTCTGAGTAGCGGATTGAGTTTGCTCAAATTCATCCCTATATACTCAGTAGCAATCAAATAAATTAATAAGCTCGGAGAAAGTAATGGCGACTCATTTTGATTACATCTGTATCGGCGGCGGCTCAGGCGGCATCGCATCGGCTAACCGTGCAGCGATGTACGGCGCAAAAGTCGCGCTGATTGAAGCTCAAGACCTAGGCGGTACGTGTGTCAACGTTGGCTGTGTACCGAAGAAGGTTATGTGGCACGGTGCGCAAATTGCGGATGCAATGAATCTATACGCTGAAGACTACGGCTTCGATGTAGATGTAAAAGGCTTTGACTGGAGCAAGCTAGTTGAAAGTCGCCAAGCTTACATTGGTCGTATCCACCAGTCTTACGATCGTGTTCTGGGTAACAACAAAGTAAACGTCATCAAAGGCTTCGCTAAGTTTGTTGATGAGAAAACGGTTGAAGTAAATGGCGAACACTACACAGCGGATCACATCCTAATCGCTGTGGGTGGCCGCCCAACGATTCCAAACATTCCAGGTGCAGAGTACGGCATCGACTCTAACGGTTTCTTCGAACTAAACGAGCAACCTAAGCGCGTTGCGGTTATCGGCGCAGGTTACATCGCGGTTGAAATTGCAGGCGTACTGAATGCACTCGGCACTGAGACTCACCTATTTGTGCGCAAAGAATCGCCACTACGTAGCTTTGACCCAATGATCATTGAAACGCTAGTAGAGGTAATGGACGCAGAAGGTCCTAAGCTGCACACGCAATCTATTCCAAAAGAGATCGTGAAAGAAGCGGATGGCAGCCTGACTCTTCACCTAGAAAACGGCAACACGCAAAACGTTGACCAACTTATCTGGGCAATCGGCCGTCACCCAGCAACTGACGCAATCAACCTTGCATCAACGGGCGTTGAAACTAACGACCGTGGCTACATCAAAGTAGACGAGTACCAAGAAACTAACGTGAAAGGCATCTACTGTGTAGGTGACATCATGGAAGGCGGTATCGAGCTAACTCCAGTTGCGGTTAAAGCAGGTCGCCAGCTTTCTGAGCGTCTGTTCAACGGCAAAACCAATGCAAAAATGGACTACAACCTAGTCCCTACTGTTGTATTTAGCCACCCACCAATCGGCACTATTGGCCTAACGACACAAGAAGCTGAAGAGACGTACGGCAAAGACAACGTTAAGGTATACACCTCTGGCTTTACGGCAATGTACACAGCGGTCACGAAGCACCGTCAGCCATGTAAGATGAAGCTAGTTTGTGCTGGCGAAGAAGAGACTGTCGTTGGTCTGCACGGCATCGGCTTTACGGTAGATGAGATGATTCAAGGCTTCGGCGTAGCAATGAAGATGGGCGCGACCAAAGCAGACTTCGACTCTGTTGTGGCTATCCACCCAACTGGCTCGGAAGAGTTTGTTACTATGCGTTAATCGCTCACTGTCACTTCTTGGCAGATAAGCGTTCTAACTATAACGGGCCGTGCATTCTATGCACGGCCCGTTTTTATTTAGTGATTTCGGTTAACCATGTCTTGGTTGATGCTCTAGTAGCGCGATAAATGCCTCCAAATAGTGCTCAATGGTGAAATCTGCCGAAACTGGAGGAAGCTCCAAAGTAATACAGGGTAAATTCCTTTCAACGCACCAAGTGCCAAATGAACCCGGCGTTTCATAATCAACATCTTCAACCACGGATAAATCGAACTGCTTAGCCAACCAAGCAGCCAGTTCAGAACCATTCGGATCATCCACACAGGCCAGCGGTTCATGAAACGACACCACAAACTTAGGCTGTCGCTGCTCAATCAATTCAATCAATGCCTTAATTTCGGGCTCTAATTGCTCCTTTTTCCCGGTACTGACTTTGACATCCCGTACTGATGTGTTTGAGCTCCAACGATAGACCGTCCCCTCTTTGACCCAATTTTGAGTAGGAAAAGCGCGGTTAAGATCGACCTGATTGGCATTAGCTCGGGTGCCTAATTGATTACCATCAGGATTAATCGACAAGATGACATCATGATGCAGCCTTTCAGCAGGTAAAGTACGTAGAGCGCAAGACAGACCTGTAATGGAAGCCGTTTCATCACCATGGGTTCCAGCCAAAATCAGACCACGAGACTCACTCTCTACTTGAGCGGGAAAATAAAGTAGCTTCGCCCCGAGTACTGAGTTTCCATATGACAGCGGCGTAACTGAGAATGCCGCTCTTTCCGTTCTTGGAATTAAACTCACCATAATCTCCTGATTTGTCGGGTAGTATTTACATTCATCGAACAGTTAAACACCGTTAACAGTTGTATGGTTATTGTGCTGCTTTGAATAAAAAGACGTGTTAGGAGAACGAAAAAATATGGATTTTAAAAAACATTCCACAGCGTTACTGGTTTCCACTTTGTTGACCCCTTTTCTATCAGTTTCTGCTTGGGCTGACTCACTGCCAGACGGCGTACAACTTGCTTCCGACCAACACTTAGTCCGTGCCAACGACGCAGAGGCTGCAACACTTGACCCTGCCAAAGCCGAAGGGCTACCTGAAATGCACATTTTGCGCGATCTGTTCGAAGGTCTAGTCATCCAAGATCGCGACGGTAATATCGTTCCTGGCGTAGCGCAGTCTTGGGAAACCGATGATAACCAGACATTTGTCTTTCACCTGCGTAAAGACGCCAAGTGGTCGAATGGCCAACCTGTGACTGCCGATGACTTTGTCTACGCAATAAGACGAGCGGTTGACCCTAAACTCGCCTCACCGAATGTTTGGTACCTCAAGCTGACCAAGATTAACAACATTGCCGATGTCGCCGATGGTAAAAAGCCACTCGAAGAGCTCGGTGTTAGCGCTATCGACAAACACACGCTGCGCTTTGAACTCGATAGTAAAGTGCCTTACTTTGTTGCGATGACAGGGCATACCTCAATGATGCCAGTGCATCAAGCAACGCTAGAAAGCAGTGATAAACCATGGAGTGATCCTAACCAATTTGTCGGTAATGGTGCCTTTACCCTCGATAAGTGGGTGGTCAATGAACGCATTGAGCTAAAGAAAAATCCTAACTACTGGAATAGCGCTGAAACTCACCTCAATCAAGTGACCTATATTCCATTCGAGAACCAAAACGCTTCAATCAATCGCTATGCCGTTGGTGAAGTCGACATTACCTCAGATGTGCCAACTCATATAGCGCCACAGCTGAAGAAAAAGTATCAACAAGCTTACACCGCTGTGCCGTTACTCTGTACCTACTACTATGCGTTTAATACCACTCGCCCGCCATTTGATGACATTCGAGTGCGACAAGCGGTCTCTTATTCGATCATGCGCGATGTGATCACCAATGGTGTCACTCAAGTGGGTAATCTGCCTGCCTATACCTTTGCCCATCAGTACACCGCAGGATTTGATGCCTCTCAGCCTGAGTATAGTCAATGGACACAAAAGCAACGTGATGAGAAGGCGCGTCAATTGCTAAAAGAGGCAGGATATGGGGAAGATAAGCCACTCGACTTCAAATTACTGTACAACACCAGTGAGTCTAATAAGTCGATTGCTGTCGCCATTGCTTCAATGCTTAAAAACAATCTTAATGCCAAGGTCGAGTTGGAGAATCAAGAGTGGAAGTCTTACCTTGTCTCTCGCAGACAAGGGGACTTTGATGTGATGCGCGCTTCTTGGTGTGGTGACTACAATGAAGCGTCGACGTTCTTAAGCTTACTACGCTCAGACTCTTCTGGTAACTTTGCCCGTTATAGTAGTGAGCAATACGATCAGGCCATGGATAGCGCACTGGCGACCACCAGTGACACTAAGCGCCAAGCCTTCTATGACCAAGCAGAACAGTCGTTAGCGATGGATATGCCGATTGCTCCTATCTATTACTACATGCAGGCTCGGTTAGTACGACCGAGTGTTGGCGGCTTTGCTAAGAACAATGTCGAAGGACGTATCTACTCGAAAGATCTCTACATCAAACAGCAGTAGCTAGGATGAGTTAATCTCGCTGATACAAAAAAAGCAGACCAATTGGCCTGCTTTTTTCATTTATTGGTCACTACTTCACGCACATTACATTGAGCAATGACGTGCCTTTGAGCTGATTGGTCTTGCCACTGGTAAATAAGCCAACTTTGTTGCTGCCCCAGTAAGGTAGATGCATTGGCCACTGCCCCTTCTCCATTTCACCGGATTTAAGCAGTGCTTGCCATTGCTCAACTGTAGCCATTCCCATTCCAAGGCGATAACAGGTCTTATACGCTTCCTCATAATCCATCCGGTTCCATGGCAACGAGTGCTCCATATAGAACTGATCATCGCTAAACATCACGTATGGTACTTTGTACTCAACGCCATTGAGGGTAGTCGCTAAACGAATCGCAATTTCTTGTTGGGCCTTTTTCGGCTCTGGCGTGGCAACAACGGCAGGCTTGGCAGGTTGTTTTATCGGTGCCGGTATCACTGTTGTTGACTGCGCCGCTGGCTTGGATGATTTTTTGGTTTTTACTGGCAGCGGAGCGGCTTTAACCGGTGCCCCCCTTACGACTTCACGAATGAAGGCTTCTTTATAGCCCTTTTCCGTTTTTACCTTAGCAAGATCCTGCTTCACCTCAGCAAAATTGGTATAAGGCCCGATTAGGCAGCGCCAGCCTTTAGCTTCAGGCTTTATCCATACATCGGTGCCGATGTGCTTATACAGAGCCTTAGCTTTCTCCAATGACAGCGGCTTACCAAACACACCACACTGAATCCAAAAGGTCGATTCACTGCCACGCGGCTTAGAATTGCCCCATAGCCCTTTGCCGATCGGACAGGCTTTATCAAGTACCGGCAGTTCATTCGCATAAGCTTGTGTTGCATCACAGAGGAATTCTTGGGCCAGTGCGGGCGTAGGCATAACTGGCAAGGCCAATAGAGCAATAAGGCTCCATCGCTTAGAAAAAAATTGCTTTGGCTTTGCTGCCATATCGATATCCATAAACTTCATTCTTTTATCCACTATGCAGACAAATAGTGTGACATTATTACTTGTTCACTGTTGAGAAAAAGTGAATGCAAAAAAAGAGCCGTAATCAATTACGGCCCTTAGTGTAGTGAGAATCTACCCGCTAAATCCAAGGCTCAGATCACTGTTTAAGCAATTGATATCCTCACAAGTTAACCCGACACGCAGAAAAGATATCTTTCTCCGCCTGATAGGTTTCCGTTTCGACATCCATAATCCCCAACAAGGAATGAAACAAGTTATCTTGCGAATAGTGTCCGCGTATCTTGGCTCCTTGCTTAAGACAATCGTAGTTGATGTTTTTCGCCTGCTGGAAACCTTGCGACATCCAAACAATAAGTGGCACTGTGGTTTGGTAGTCTGGCGCAAACGCATAAGGCGCTCCGTGCAAATACATGCCCCCTTCCCCAAGCGATTCACCATGGTCAGACAGATAGATCACCGCGGTATTGTATTTCGTCTCCAGTGCACGTAACTGCTCAATCACCTTACTCAGTACGTAGTCGGTGTAGCGAATGCTGTTATCGTAGCTATTTACAATCTGTTGCTGAGTGCAATTCTCAATATCGGCTCTCGGGCAATCAGGTTGGAACACCGCCATATCCTTTGGATAACGCTTATAGTAGGTCGGTCCGTGACTGCCGATCAGATGTAAGGCAATCATCTCATTACCTGAGAGACGCTCAATATTCGGCAAGAGATTTTCTAGTAGCACCATGTCATAGCAGGTATTGCCATCACACTCGCTATCTTTACGTGAACGCGGCATCATCTGAACTTCGATATGTCGAGCCACATTTTTGTCCCCACCATCGTCGTCTTCCCAGATCATCGAGACCCCAGCCCGATTGAGAATATCGAGCACATTATCTTGATTATCCGCCCGATCATGGTCGTAGCTATCATGGGTAAAGATCGAGAACATACACGGCAGTGACACCGCAGTAGCCGTGCCACAAGAGCGAACATCCCGAAACGACACCACATCTAAATCACTGGTGTATGGATTAGTCTCACGCGGATAGCCATTAAGTTGATAGTTTTGCGAGCGTGCGGTCTCACCGACCACCAATACGACAAGGTTAGGCTTCTGTTTCGCTTGCTCTAGTGCCTGCTTAGATTGGTGGGCATCAAGCCCCAACTCGATATAAGGCTGAGGTGTGGTGAAATAGGTCTGCTTGATATAGCTGCTGGTCGCATAGACAAACTGAGTTGGCACGATCATTTTCTTTAAATAGCTGTGATTACGACCAAATGAGGCGTAATCCTGATAATAAAGCCCAGCAATAGCTGCCAACATCAAGACCGAGAGCAGTATAGAAAGCAATTTTTTACCAACCAGTTTGAGCCACGATTCGCGCTTAACTGGCAACATAATCAGCAGCGCTGCTGGCACAACACCAAAGCCAATCACCCACAATATCGAGTACAGGCTGAGATAAGAACTCGCTTCACTACCGTCGGTCTGCATAATATTGACGATCATATTGGTGTCAAAGATGGTGCCGTAGTTATAACCGGCATAGCTGACTAGCGCAGAAAAGAGCAGTAAGAGAGTAAAAAAAGGCTTAGTCACAATCGGCCAACTCAACAGGTTGAACAACAAGTTGAGTACAGCAAAAAAGAACAGCGGAATAGAGATGATAAAGCCAAGCTTTACCGAATCCATAGCGGAGAACAGTTGATGTAATTCCTTGTAAATCGGTAGGTTTAACGCCAATGAGAAATAGATCGCCAATAAGGCACTCAGCATCACATAACTGACCTTTATCGAGTGTCGCTTCATCCAAGCTCTCATAAAATCCCCCCGATAATCACTCCCCAAGTTAGCAATGCCAAAGTCAGTGCCATGAATACCGCTGCTGAGGCGATATCTTTTGCTCGACCGCTCAGTTCATGAAATTCACTGCCAATGCGATCAACCACGGCTTCTATTGCCGAGTTAAGCAACTCAACAATCACGACAATAAACAAGCTGCCGATCAACAACACCTTTTCGACCGCGGTCACTGGTAACCACATCGCCAGTAGCAGCATAGCTAAACCGATGATGCTCTCTTGCCTAAATGCCGCTTCATACTGCCATGCCGCCTTTAGCCCTCTCATTGAATACCGCGTTGCATGTAGCACACGAACGATTCCCGTTTTTCCTGGCTTCACTCACTTACCTTCTTCATGACTTAATTATTATGTTTATTTTCAGACCAGCTCAATTGTAAGAAATGGCCGACTAGTTATTTTCATAATCAGACACGAAATCGCCACAAAACGCTCCGTCCAATGCAGTAAACATTGATTACCGAATTGAAATACGCCACAAACAAAAAAGCCGCGAATAATCGCGGCTTTATCGATAAGGATAGAATTACCCTTTGTAAATCTTCGGGTTAAACACATCTCGTAACCAGTCACCCAGTAGGTTGATAACCAACACCAGCGTGACTAGAACGATGCCAGGGAATGCAGTGATCCACCATGCACCAGAGAAGATGTAGTTAAAGCCGATACTGATTAGCGCACCTAGCGATGGCTGATCGACTGGTAGGCCTAAACCAAGGAAAGAGAGTGCCGCTTCCGACATGATCGCGTTTGCCACCTGAACCGTCGAGATAACCAAGATTGGCGACAGACAGTTTGGAAGAATATGGCGGAACATGATACGTGGCGCTTTAAAGCCCATTACACGCGCCGCTTCAACGTACTCTTTCTTCTTCTCGGCCAGCACTGAAGCACGGATAGTACGTGCATACTGAGGCCATTCAGCCACACCGATGATCACCACCAGCATCACCACGGCATACTGACTGTAAAAATCACTGCCAAAGCTGGCTTTGAAGATAGCCGAGACAATAATCGCCACCATCATGGTTGAGAAGGAAAGCTGTACATCAGCAAAGCGCATTAGGAAGCTATCGATACGGCCACCGAAGTAACCCGAAGACAAACCAATCACGATACCTAGGAATAACTGTAGACCAACCGCCAAGAAACCAATCGTTAGTGACAAGCGTGACCCGTAAAGAATGGTCGACAAAATGTCACGGCCTTGTTCATCAGTACCCAGTAGGAATCGCTCATCACCATCTTCCATCCATGATGGCGGAAGCTCTGAATCCATAATATCAATCGATGATAAATCGTATGGATCAGTTGGTGATAAAATCGGAGCTGCTAAGGCCATAAGTAGGAATAGCATGAACACTGTAAAACTTGCCATCGCGACTTTATCGCGCTTGAAGTAATACAAGAAATCCGACTGTTTAAAACGCTCCCAGCGAGAAGGAGCTGCTGCTGTTTGACTCATGATTATGCTCCTTTTCCAGTAATATTGACGGTCGGGTTGATGATGCCGTATAGCAAGTCAACGATCGTATTGGTTACCACGAAAATCAGACCAACGAAGATAACGTAGGCCGTGATAAGCGGTGTATCAACACGGTTGATTGCTTCTAGGAAAAGGAAACCTGTACCAGGCCACTGGAATACCGTTTCAGTCAGAATGGTATAAGCCACCATAGTACCAATCTGTACACCACCGACCGTTAGTACTGGCAGCATGGTGTTTTTCAATGCGTGTTGGTAGTAAATCTTGTTCAGCGCTAAGCCTTTCGCCTTACCAAACTTAATGTACTCAGAGCTAAGAACTTCAAGCATTTCAGAACGTACGAGGCGAATAAAGAGCGGTAGCATGATAGACGCCAGTGCAATACATGGCAGAACAAGGTGAGCTAGACCATCAAGGGTAAAGTAACCAGACTCCCAGCCAAATATATTGGCGGTTTCACCACGGCCATAAGAGGGTAACCAACCTAACTCAATCGAGAACACATACATCAGCATGATGGCGGTTAAGAAAACAGGAATCGAGATACCGATACTACTGCCGGCCATCACTAGCTTAGTAAAAAAGCTTTTGGGATGAATTGCTGAGTAGACACCAAGAGGAATCGAACAGAAAACAATGATAAGCGTGGCACCAAACACCAACTCGAGCGTGGCTACTAACTTATCAAGAATCACTTCAACCGCAGGGCGCTTGAAGAAGTAAGATGTACCTAAGTCACCTTGTAGCGCATTGCCAACAAAGCGAGTGTATTTTGTAATGAAGGGATCATTCAGACCTAGATCATCACGTAGCGCTTGGCGCTCGGCTTCTGAAACCGACTGACCAACCAACTCACGTAACGGGTCGCCTAAGTTATCCTGAATGGCAAACGCCACTAGACTGATCACAAACATCACTATCAGTGCCTGAAACAGGCGCTTGACCAGAAACGAAAACATTCCTTGCCCCTTAAACTTTCCATAGATTTCAGTCTTAAAAATGGTACTTAACCCGACTGAAACAAAGCTAAGCACCAAAAATCGACCAAGTACTCACAACGTTATGAGCACTTGGTCTGGTTCACTCGTGATTATTTAACCACTAGGTCACCGAAGTATGGGAAGTTCATACCGTTGATGATTGGACCAATCTCAACGTTACCTTTCGCTGCCCATGATGGATCTTGCCAGTGTAGAGGTACGAATGCCGCTTCGTTATATAGAATCTCTTCTACTTTCTTAAGCGATGCACTACGTTTCTCAAGATCCGTCATTGTGTTCGTTTCTACAATTAGCTTATCAACTTCAGCATTTGAGTAGTGGCCACAGTTGTACTGACCTTTACCTGTTTCTGCGTCACGCGTCATCGCTAGGAACTCAGTAAAGTTACCTGAATCCTCTGTATCTGGGTGCCAGCCGATCATTAGCATATCTGCCGCACACTTATCGAATTCAGGCCAGTATTGCGCTTTTGGCATTGTTTTCAGGTCAACCTTGATACCGATCTTAGACAGCATTGCTGCAGAAGCTTGAGCAATCTTGTCATCGTTCACGTAACGGTTGTTTGGCGCCATCATAGTTAGCGTGAAGCCTTTCTCGTAACCCGCTTCTTTCATCAGCTGTTTCGCTTTCTTAAGATCGTAGCGAGGTTTAAGATCTGCATTGTGACCAACGAAACCAACTGGGCTCTGTTGACCTGCAGCCGTTGCCGCACCCTTCATTACTTTCTTAGTGATACCTTCGTTGTTGATTGCGTAGGTAATCGCTTGACGAACGCGCACGTCTTTCAGTGCCGGGTTGCTGTTTTGGTTCATTTGGAACGTGATTACACGCGTACCTGGCATAGTGTAAAGGTCAACACTGTCTGCTTTCTTAATACGCTTGTAGTCGTTTGGTGCAACAGGAGCAATCATGTCAACGTCACCAGAAAGAAGGGCTGCAACACGTGTTGCGTCTTCTTTGATTGGTACTAGCGTTAGCTTATCTACGTTACCGTCAGACTCTTTGTCCCAGTAATCGTTGAAACGTTCAAACGTTACTTTTACGCCTTGCTCACGCTGAGTGATAATGAAAGGGCCAGTACCAGAAACATTAGTCGATGCGTAAGAGTTACCGTGCTTAACTAGCTCAGCTTTGTCTTTACCTTCTTCTGTCTTACCTGAGTAGAACTTGCTGTCCATTGGGAACAGGTAAGTCATTACGTTTTCTACTAGCGGGTAAACACCTTCAGTTTTCACTTCAACGGTGTAATCTCCAGTTTTAGTGATTGAAACGATTGGGCCAAAGATACCCTTGAAGTCAGGAGAGCTTTTCAGACGGTCAAATGTCCACACTACGTCGTCTGCAGTTAATGCATTACCAGAGTGGAATTTAACGCCTTGGCGGATATTAAACTGCATCGTTTCGCCATCAAGACGTTCCCAAGATTCAGCTAATCGTGGTTCAAATTCCATCTTCTGGTTAAAACGGATTAGCGGGTCAAATACCATGTGAGACATTTGCAGTGTACCGCCAGACAGTTGCTCATGCGGGTCAAGTGACACTGGGTCTGCATCATAAGCGACGGTAATATCTGCTGCCGCTGCGCCAAAGCTAAGGCCAGCTGCCATTAAAGCCACTGCTAGTTTGCTTTTCATGGTTTTCATTGCATAACTCCTTATGCGGGATTTCTATCCCTAGTTGTTGTATTTGCGTCTGTTTAATACCTGATGCTGCTTGTATCAGGAAAGGTCTACGACTTACGCCGTTTTTATTTCTTCTCTTAAGCCCGTAAATTCAGGCATTAGGGAAATGAGCTGCTTACTGTAGTCATGCTGCGGCGCGGTAAATAGCTGCTCTGTTGGGGCAACTTCTAACAGCGTACCCATCTGCATCACACCCACTCGGTCACACATCTGGCGAATAACCGGTAAGTCGTGGCTGATAAATAGCATGGTGAGGTTTAACTCATCTTGGAGATCTTTCAGTAAGTTAAGAATCTGAGCCTGTACCGATACATCCAGTGCTGAAGTCGGTTCGTCACAGATAAGTAGACGTGGGCGAGTTGCCAATGCACGAGCAATCGAAATACGCTGACGCTGACCACCCGAGAATTCGTGTGGGTACTTCACGCCCGCCATTTGGCCCAAACCAACGTGATCAAGTAGATCGTTAACGATCGTGCGAGTTTCTGCTTCACTATTGGTTAATTTATGGAAACGAATTGGCTCGGCGATGATGTCAAAGATCTTCATACGCGGGTTCATCGAGGTATATGGATTTTGGAATACCATCTGCATTTGACGACGAAGAGGACGACGCTCTTTCTCTGACTTTAATGACGTCAAGTCAATGCCTTCAAACGTCACCTTGCCTGAGTTTGGTTCATACAGACCAGCAATAACACGCGCGATAGTCGACTTACCTGAACCAGATTCACCCACAAGACCAAACGTCTCACCTTCAAACACATCAAAGCTGACGTTGTTCGATGCTTGAACATATTCGCGACGACTTTCAAACAAAGAGTCTTTCGTCACAAAGCGTAAGTTGACGTTTTCAACACTCAGCAGAGAACCCGTATAGTCACGGTGATCTTGGCTCTGACCTAACCAGTGGTTCTTAACATCTAGAGGCTCCATCTCGTGCGCTTCTTCGATGTAGCTAACCAATGGGAAGCGATCGAGCTTCATATCTGAACGCGGAACGGCAGAAATTAGACTGCGAGTGTAGGAATGGTCAGGGTCGCCAAGTACTTTGGCCGTTGGACCAAACTCAACCAAGTCACCACGGAACATAACCGCGACGCGATCAGTCACGTTAGATACCACACCCATATCGTGGGTAACCAACATACAACCGACATTATTCTTAATACACAACTCGCGGATTAAGCTAAGAATTTGGTCTTGGATGGATACATCTAATGCGGTGGTTGGTTCATCGGCGATAATTAGGTCAGGTTCACCTGCCAGTGCAATTGCAATAACTACACGCTGTCGCATGCCGCCAGAGAACTGGTGAGGGTACTGTTTTAAACGGTTTTCTGGCTGTGGGATGCCCACTTGTTCCATCAATGACAGAGCACGTTTGTATGCTTCTTCGTCAGTGACTTTCATATTGGCGTGGATGGTTTCTTTTAACTGCTGCTCAACAGTGAACAGTGGGTTGAGCGATGTCATTGGGTCTTGGAAGATAAAACCAATCTTAGAGCCACGCACACTACGCATTTGCTCTGGAGTCAGACCAGAAATTTGCTCACCATCTAAATAAACGTCGCCACTGGCGATGCGACCTGGAGGGCTAAGTAGATCGATGACGGCATTACCGACGGTTGATTTACCTGCACCTGACTCGCCTACTACGCCGACGATCTCGCCACGCTCAATATTAAAAGAAAGCGATTTAACCGCGGCATGCACACCATGACGCGAAGGGTACTCTATTCGAAGATTTTTAACTTCTAAAAGTGACATTACCAGACCTCTACTGCTTCGGCAGCTTTCTGCCCTGTCTGAAAAGTGAATCCATTCTTACCAGAATATCGTTCTAGTAATTTACAAGCTCATCAATTTGGCAAAAATTTCACAGAAAAGCAACAAACATAGGGGAAAAAGTTGAATTAGTACAAAAACCAAGCAGCTTATGAAAATAAATATGCATTATAGCTAGATCATCGTTTGGTCCAACCTGATGGCAACTAGCAACAAAACACCATAAATACTAAACTTTTAGCTATTTCATAAACTTCTGGCAATAAGAGCGAATGAATAGAAATTCAAACAAATACCACACCAACCAGTTAACAACTTCAAAACAATTAATCGATTGTTAATTATTATTTAGTGAATTAATTTAAATTTAGACCAATAAGTGGAATTTAACCAATACTAGAAATAGATAATGCAGTTCAATTACCTGTGAAAATTATCAATAAATCATTCCACCTGATTGGACATAATGCTTAAGTATGAGGATATAAAGGGCAGCAAAGCCGGAAAGGTTAGATCAAGAAGCGAAGGGGTTGTCTATGAATGAGGAACTAATGATCTGGAGAGTATTTGTACTCGATGGTAAAGGGTAAGAGATTCCCTACTCCCTCATTCTTCGGTCTATGGAATGACGGCGTATTGAGTATGAAGTTAAGAATTATCTAACGCTGGAAAGTAAAAAGCCCCGTCATTTCTGACGAGGCTTTCTAATAGTGGTCGGTGAAGAGGGATTCGAACCCCCGACCCTCTGGTCCCAAACCAGATGCGCTACCAAGCTGCGCTATTCACCGACTTATGTTTTATCTCGCTTTCACAAGAAAGGAAGCAAAGCTACCTGAATAATGGGGTGGCTAACGGGACTTGAACCCGCGACAACTGGAATCACAATCCAGGGCTCTACCAACTGAGCTATAGCCACCGCTAATTTTTGTTGTTTACCGCCATCAGCGTTAAACGAAAGAGTGGTCGGTGAAGAGGGATTCGAACCCCCGACCCTCTGGTCCCAAACCAGATGCGCTACCAAGCTGCGCTATTCACCGACAAGTTATTTTTTTACTTGGTTTACGTTATAGAGGATCACCCTCTGGTCCCGCTTATTCCAAGAGCCGAGATACGCTACAAGAGCGCTATTCACCGACTTATATTTTGTTTCGAATCGAAACTGGAAACCGAAGTTACCGCATTCTACTTTCGAAAGAAGAGAATGGGGTGGCTAACGGGACTTGAACCCGCGACAACTGGAATCACAATCCAGGGCTCTACCAACTGAGCTATAGCCACCACTGATATTTTTTACCGATAAACCTTAAGGCGATTGGCACGCCCGAAAGGATTCGAACCTTCGACCTTTGGCTCCGGAGGCCAACGCTCTATCCAACTGAGCTACGGGCGCATGCCCCATCGGCGGAGTGGAATAATACGTATATCACACTATGTCGTCTAGTACTTTTTCAACTTTTTTTATCGTTTGGCGCCTTTTTCAACAATTAAAGTGTGATAAACCCCTATTTCCGATTAGATAACTGATTACAAGGAGGTAACTTGCTGTTTATTGCAACAAGTTAACAGGATATAATCACCCATTATTTACATTGATTTAACAGCAATTCGCCCTTTCTGTACGAAGTGTGTACTGCCGTTGATCATAATCACACTCTAATAAATGGGTAAGCACGAACTTACCTTCAGGAATGTAAAGTGAGTTTAATGGATATGTCTCGAAAATTATTAACCGCTTTGGTCGCTGCAATCACTTTTTCTAGCGCCTCTTTTGCAGCAAGCGTAAGCCAAGAAGAATATGATGCAATTGCAGAACGTATTAAACCTGTCGGTGATGTTTACCTAGCAGGTGCTGAGCCAGTTAAAGCGGAGCCAACTGGCCCACGCGATGGCGCAGCAGTTTACGGTATGTTCTGTACAGCATGTCACAGCACTGGTATAAGCGGCGCACCTAAGACTGGTGATGCTGGCGACTGGGCACCTCGAATCGCCCAAGGCAAAGACGTCCTAAAAGACCACGCAATTAACGGCTTCAATGCGATGCCTGCGAAAGGTTCTTGTATGGACTGTTCAGACGACGAGATCGTTGCAGCAATTGATCACATGATCAAAGGCCTATAAGCCGGAAAGACGGTAATAGATAAAAGAAAGGCTTGAGTATGTCACTCAAGCCTTTTTTGTTGCTTATATATAGAGGGAGACCTTTATTTCTTAAACATGGCGCGTAAGTTAGCAATGTGCGCCTGACCTTTTTCCATTCGCTCTTCGGCAGAAACAGGCTTTTTCGTCTGTTCCCATTCGACATCATCAAACGGCAGTTCGTCTAAGAAGCGGCTTTGAGTAGGTTTAATCAACTCGCCAAACTGACGACGTTCCTTACACATGGTGAAGGTCAGTTCACGTTGCGCTCGAGTAATACCAACGTACATCAAGCGACGCTCTTCTTCGACATTGTCTTCATCGATACTGGTTTGGTGCGGCAGGATACCTTCTTCACTACCAATTAGGTAAACGTACGGGAACTCGAGGCCTTTAGAAGCATGCAACGTCATAAGCTGTACGGCATCACTATCTTCATCTTCTTCTCCGCGTTCCATCATGTCACGCAAGGTTAAGCGCTGAACCACCTCTTTAATAGTCTTCTCTTCTTGGTCATAGTTGTCACCTTCAAGGTCAGCCACAATCCAAGAGTAGAGATCGGAGACGTTTTTCATCCGCATTTCTGCTGCTTTTGGGCTCGCAGAAGTTTCGTACAGCCAATCTTCGTAGTTGATATCACGCACAAGGGAGCGCACCGCTTCTACCGTATCACCACGTTCAGCTTGGTCGGCAATTTTCACTAGCCAAGCAGTAAAGCGGCGCAGGTTTTCCAGGCCACGGCCAGACAGAGTTTGTTCTAAACCCATTTCAAAGCTGGCTTCAAACAGACTCTTACCACGCATATTGGCATAGCTGCCAAGCTTCTCTAACGTCACAGGACCAATTTCACGACGTGGTGTATTCACAATACGCAGGAAAGCATTGTCATCATCTGGGTTCACCAGTACGCGTAGGTAAGCCATGATGTCTTTAATTTCAGCGCGAGCAAAGAACGATGTACCACCTGACAGCTTGTAAGGCACGCGGTTTTGCATCAGCGACTTTTCAATCAAGCGTGATTGATGGTTACCACGATAGAGCACCGCATAATCTTTATATTCAGTGCGATTAAGGAACTTATGCGCGATAAGCTCACCGGTCACTCGCTCCGCTTCATGTTCTTCATTTTTCGCCAGCAACACCTTAAGCTTTTCACCATCAGGAATTTCCGAAAACAGTGACTTGTCATAGACATGCGGGTTGTTGGCAATCAAGATGTTGGCCGCGCGCAGAATTCGGCTAGTTGAACGGTAGTTCTGCTCTAGCTTAATTAGGCGCAAATTTGGGTAATCTTCACCCAATAGCACTAAGTTTTGCGGTTTAGCACCACGCCATGAGTAGATAGATTGGTCGTCGTCCCCTACTACGGTCAAACGGCCACGCTCACCAACAATCAGCTTCACTAAATCATATTGGCTGGTGTTGGTATCTTGGTACTCATCAACCAATAGGTAGCGAATGCGATTCTGCCAACGCTGACGAACTTCTTCATTAGTACGAAGCAGTAGAACCGGCAGTGAAATCAGGTCATCAAAATCGAGTGCGTTATAGGCTTTCATCTGCTTTTGATACATTTCAAAGCAGAAAGCGAAAAGCTGTTGCTGCTCACCCTTAGCCTGCGCTTTGGCTTGATCGGGTGTCAGCATGTCATTTTTCCAATTGGAAATGGTACTTAACAACTGACGCAGTAGATCCTTGTCACCATCAAGCTGCTTTTCAGTTAACTCTTTCAGCAGCGCCATCTGGTCTTGATCATCAAACAGCGAGAAACCAGACTTAAGTCCAAGTGCTTTGTATTCGCGCTTAATGATATTCAGGCCTAACGTATGAAAGGTCGATACCATTAGGCCCTTCGATTCATTTTTGCCTAATGTCTGGCCAACACGCTCTTTCATTTCACGTGCGGCTTTGTTAGTGAACGTCACGGCAGCAATATTGCGTGCCTTGTAACCACACTGCTGAACCAGGTAAGCGATTTTATTGGTAATAACACGTGTTTTACCCGAGCCAGCTCCAGCAAGCACCAAACATGGGCCTGATACGTACTTGACGGCCGCGTCTTGATTAGGGTTCAGCTTCATAGTTATCTCTGAAGAACAAAAGGTGGCGCATATAATAATAGTGCAACAGTCAGATTGCTATGTTTACTCTTCAAGCTCAACGCTCAACGGCAATTCTAATTAATGAAAATTTTACTGAATTCATGCAATAGTTTGTTGCATATGTGGTGACACTTTAGGCTATAATGAATGAACGTTCATTCACTAACCCACTATGTTAACTGTCTGGTTCTGTTTATATGAAAGATAAAAGACAAAAAATCATAGATGCCGCAGAAGCTCTGATTGCAGAATCAGGCTTTCAAGGCCTCTCGATGCATAAGTTGGCCAAAGAAGCTGGGGTCGCAGCAGGAACGATTTATCGCTACTTCTCTGATAAAGAAGATTTACTGCAACAGGTTCGTTTAGAGGTTGCTCAACGTAACGCTGAAGCAATTCAACGTGACGTCGATGAGTCTATGCCACTAAAAGAACGCTTTCGCAAAATGTGGTTAAACATTTTTGATCTTTCGGTGTCGAACATCGACAACTTAAAGAATCGTGCTCAGTACGATTCTTTACCATGTGTTCGTAGCCACGAGACCAAAGAAATTGAGCGAAAGATGTTCAGTAAAGTCGATCAACTTTTCACTGAAGGGCGTGAGACGGGGGTATTCAAACCCTTAGGTAACCCAGTGTTGGCTGCTCTTAGTTTAGAAGTCAGTGTCACCCTGGCTCGTAAACAATCGCTTGGATATTACCAACTGGATCAAGATGCTATTGAAGCAGCAATTGAAGCCAGTTGGGATGCAATCATTACACATTAACTTGGAGTTCTAATTAGAATGAAAAAGTGGACTTTCTTTATGTTACTTATCGCGGTACTGCTGTTTGGCAGCGTGATAGGTTTCAATCTCTTTAAGCAACAGAAGATCGCTGAATACATGGCGAATCGACCTGAACCTGAGTTCCCGGTAACGGTAACCGAAGTTCAAGCGGTTGATTGGGTACCTGTGATTGATGCGATCGGTTTTATCGAGCCTAACCAAGGTGTTACGGTTGCAAACGAAACTAGCGGTGTGATCGACAAAATTTCATTTGAGTCTGGTACTCAAGTGGAAGAAGGTCAGCCTTTAGTCTTGCTTGACTCAGCAGTTGAGAAAGCAAACCTAAAGAGTGCTCAAGCTAAGCTGCCAGCGGCTCAAGCGAAGTACAAGCGCTACCAAGGTCTATACAAAAAAGGGTCTATTTCTAAAGAAGCTTACGATGAAGCAGAAGCAAACTACTTCTCTCTTCAAGCTGACATTGAGAGCCTAAAAGCATCGATTGACCGCCGCGAAATCAAAGCGCCATTTGCTGGTGTTGTGGGTATTCGTAACGTTTACCTAGGTCAGTACCTACAAGCCGGTACAGACATTGTTCGCTTAGAAGATACTAGCGTAATGCGTCTACGCTTTACGGTACCTCAAACAGACATCTCTCGTATTTCACTAGCTCAAGAAGTCGATATCTTCGTTGACGCATACCCTGAGAAACCATTCAAAGGTTCTATCTCAGCTATTGAGCCTGCGGTAAATATTCAAAGTGGTCTGATTCAAGTTCAGGCAGATATCCCGAACAGCGATGGTCAGCTACGTAGCGGCATGTTTGCACGTGCAAACATCATCCTACCTAAGCTTGAAAACCAAGTAACTCTGCCACAAACCGCGATCACCTTTACTCTATATGGCGACAACGTATACATCATCTCTGATAAAGATGGTGAAAAGCGCGTAACACAGCAAGTAGTTAAAGTGGGTGAACGTACACAAGATATCGCGCACATCCTTGAAGGTGTAAAACCTGGTGACGTTATCGTAACGTCTGGTCAGGTGCGTCTAAGTAACCATGCGAAAGTTCGTGTAGTAGAAAGCGATGCAACTACTCCACCAGCTGAAACACCGATGCTGTAACTGGAGGCTTCATGCGCTTTACTGATGTTTTTATTAAACGTCCAGTTTTAGCGGTATCGATCAGCTTTTTGATTGCTCTGCTTGGTTTACAAGCAATCTTCAAAATGCAGGTCCGTGAATACCCTGAAATGACGAATACTGTTGTGACGGTTTCGACCAGTTACTACGGTGCCAGTGCAGACTTAATCCAAGGCTTTATTACTCAGCCACTGGAACAAGCAGTCGCGCAGGCAGACAATATCGATTACATGACTTCTCAATCGGTTTTGGGTAAATCTACCATTACCGTCAACATGAAGTTAAACACCGACCCGAATGCGGCACTGTCTGACGTTCTGGCTAAGACTAACTCGGTTCGCTCTCAGCTTCCTAAAGAAGCCGAGGACCCAACCGTAACTATGTCTACCGGTTCAACAACCGCGGTACTTTACATCGGCTTTACCAGTGACGAGCTTTCTTCAAGCCAAATCACTGACTACCTTGAGCGTGTAATCAATCCGCAGCTGTTCACCGTTAACGGTGTCTCGAAGGTCGACCTCTACGGTGGTATGAAGTACGCACTGCGTATTTGGTTAGATCCGTCGAAAATGGCGGCGCTAGGTCTGACAGCAACGGATGTTATGGGTGTACTCAACGCCAACAACTACCAGTCAGCGACTGGTCAGGCTGTGGGTGAATTCGTCCTTTACAACGGTAGTGCTGATACGCAGGTATCGAACGTAGCAGAACTAGAAAACTTAGTCGTAAGTTCTGACGAAGGTGATATTACTCGTCTAAGCGATATTGCTAAGGTTTCACTAGAGAAAAGCCACGACATTTACCGTGCAAGTGCTAATGGTCAAGAAGCGGTGGTTGCTGCGATTAACGCCGCACCAAGTGCTAACCCAATCAACATTGCTGCAGATGTACTAGAGCTGCTACCTCAACTAGAGCGTAACCTGCCAAGTACTATCAAGATGAACGTAATGTATGACTCAACGATTGCGATCAACGAGTCTATCAACGAAGTAATCAAGACGATTGTTGAAGCAGCGGTTATTGTACTTATCGTGATTACCCTATTCTTAGGTTCGTTCCGTGCGGTAATCATCCCTATCGTTACTATCCCGCTTTCACTGATTGGTGTTGCGATGGTAATGCAAGGTATGGGCTTCTCGTGGAACCTAATGACACTACTGGCAATGGTACTGGCTATCGGTCTGGTAGTAGATGATGCGATCGTTGTTCTTGAAAACGTCGACCGTCATATCAAGTTGGGTGAATCACCATTCCGTGCCGCGATTATCGGTACTCGTGAAATCGCAATACCTGTTATTGCAATGACACTAACGCTAGGTGCGGTATATGCGCCGATCGCGCTGATGGGTGGTATTACTGGCTCGCTATTTAAAGAGTTCGCCTTAACCCTAGCGGGTTCGGTATTCGTATCGGGTATCGTGGCACTGACGCTATCGCCAATGATGTGTTCAAAAATGCTTAAGGCCAATGAAGAGCCAAGCAAGTTTGAGCAGAAAGTTCACCATGTACTTGATGGCATGACTAACCGCTACGCGAAAATGCTTAAGGCAGTCATGCAGCATCGTCCGGTGGTGATTGGCTTTGCAATCATCGTATTCGCCAGTCTACCTATGCTGTTTAAGTTCATCCCGAGTGAACTTGCACCGTCTGAAGATAAAGGCGTTGTGATGCTAATGGGTACTGCACCGTCTAACGCTAACTTAGACTTTATGCAGAACACCATGAACGACGTAAACAAAATTCTGTCTGATCAGCCAGAAGTGGCATTTGCACAGGTGTTTACTGGTGTGCCTAACTCAAACCAAGCATTTGGTATTGCGTCTATGGTGCCTTGGAGTGAGCGTGAAGCGAGTCAGTCTGAAGTAGCAAACCGCGTGGGTGGTTTAGTGGGCAATGTTCCGGGTATGGCTGTAACAGCATTCCAGATGCCAGAACTACCTGGTGCAGGTTCAGGCCTACCGATTCAGTTCGTTGTTACTACACCAAATGCGTTTGAGAGCCTATTCTCTATCGCAACCGACGTATTGACCGAAGTGAAATCGAGCCCAATGTTCGTGTACTCAGATTTGGATCTGAACTACGACTCGGCAACGATGAAAATCAACATCGATAAAGATAAAGCCGGCGCTTATGGCGTTACCATGCAAGACATCGGTATCACGCTAAGCACAATGATGGCCGACGGTTACGTAAACCGTATCGACCTGAATGGCCGCTCTTATGAGGTTATTCCTCAAGTTGAGCGTAAGTGGCGTCTAAACCCTGAGTCGATGAACAACTACTACGTACGCTCCGCGAACGGCAAAGCAGTACCACTAGGCAGCTTAATCACGATTGATGTTGTGGCAGAGCCTCGTTCTCTACCTCACTTCAACCAGCTCAACTCAGCAACAGTGGGGGCAGTTCCAGCACCGGGCACAGCGATGGGTGATGCAATCAACTGGTTCGAAGGTATTGCAGCAGAGAAGCTACCAAGTGGTTACAACCACGACTACATGGGTGAAGCACGTCAGTACGTGACTGAAGGCAGCGCACTTTACGCAACCTTTGGTCTAGCACTAGCGATCATCTTCTTGGTTCTAGCGATTCAGTTTGAATCACTGAAAGATCCACTGGTTATCATGGTGTCAGTACCACTAGCGATTTGTGGTGCCTTAATTGCCCTTGCTTGGGGCGCGGCAACCATGAATATCTACTCTCAGGTAGGTTTGATTACTCTGGTTGGTCTGATTACTAAGCACGGTATCTTGATCTGTGAAGTAGCCAAAGAAGAGCAGTTGCACAACAAACTGAGTAAAACTGAAGCGGTTATGGAAGCGGCGAAAGTACGTCTACGCCCTATCCTAATGACGACAGCAGCGATGATTGCAGGTCTTATCCCGCTGATGTACGCAAGTGGTGCAGGTGCAGCGCAGCGCTTTAGTATCGGTATCGTAATCGTGGCTGGTCTAGCGATTGGTACTATCTTTACGCTATTCGTACTACCTGTGATTTACAGCTACCTAGCTGAAAAACACAAGCCACTACCAGTGTTTGTTGAAGACAAAGATTTGGAAAAGCTGGCACGCGTTGATGAAGCGAAAGCCGCTCATCGTGAGCTAGCAGACAACAAGTAATCTGCTAAAAATTGAAAGGCCACTTCGGTGGCCTTTTTTATTTGCCTCATTTCGCTGATATGAGCTTCGAATTTTTGCTATCGAGGTAGCGACTTTCCCGTATCAATTACATAGAATGAGAGCAAATCGAAAGGAGTTTTAGTCACATGTTTGACCCAAAGAAACTAGAGCAAATTGCTAAACAAATTCATGACTCTATGCCTGCGCCAGTAAAAGAGCTTGGCTCAGATGTCGACCAAAAGGTTCGCCAAGTGATCCAAGGTCAGCTAAATAAGCTAGACGTGGTTAGCCGCGAAGAGTTCGATGTGCAGACGCAAGTCCTACTACGCACTCGTCAAAAGCTGACTGAGATGGAAAAGAAACTAGCCGATTTAGAACAAAAGCTAGCGGATAAGTAATAAAAAAACGCTTCCAGATTGGAAGCGTTTTTTTATTACTGCTGTTTCGCTTTGAGAGCTTGTAGAGAGGCTTGCTGAAAGCCCTGTGCAGAAACGGTATAGGTATAATCTTCCATCACCGTTTGCTCAGCCTGATTAATACTGCCAATCTTCACTTCTTCCTTACCAATGAAATGACCATTTAAGAAGTTGTTCCCCGCAATGGTGGCTGGGGAGTATTGGGCAAAGCCATCGTGGCAAACCCCGTTCATCTCAATAAACTGACCATCAACGGCAATCTCTCGATTAGGTAAAGGGCGATCATCGGAACCTTGTTCATCCTCACCATTGCAGCGATGCCCGCGGTCAACAAAATGCAAAGTAAAACCACCATCAAAGCGCACCGTCAGGTAGCCGTCGTTGTGTTCATCGGCAGCGATCGTATCAGCGGCCACTTGAGCACCTGAGTCTCCAACAAACCGCCACTGCTGAATATCAAACTGACTCTTATCTAGCTCTGGTAATGGGCGCCCCATCGCGAAGCTCGATACAGATGTAAGACCAAGAACCATCCCGACGATATACTTATTCATTGTTTACTTTACCTTGCTGTTATTACGCTCCTTATCTAAACATACTCACAGATTCATTTGTGCTCGACTTGTAGGACGCCTACAAAATCTTGACCAAGTTTTCACCAACTTTACTTCGCACAAACAAAAAGGCTTGGTCAACGGAGACCAAGCCTTTTAATTAGATGTTGTGTTTTATTTTGTATTTATTGACCCCAGTCTATCTGGAGTTCTTTGCTAACCTACAGTCTAGATTAGCGAATTACGCAGATTAGATATTCAAAGCTAAGAGCTTAAGTTCGCGGAGGTAACACGGAGTTTGCGCTAGCAAATGAGTATTACCGACAAAGAAATTAAGCTCCTTAGCGAAGAAGATTAGCCACCTACCGCGATATTTTTCATATCTGTCATGTAACCACGTAGCTCTTCACCGATGTACTCTACTGGGTGGTTACGAATCGTATCGTTTACTGCGATTAGCGTAGCGTTATCTACTTGGTTAGACGTTTCGCCTAGGCCTTTACCAATCACGTCTGTTGATACTGAAGGCATGAACTTCTCACGTAGTAGCGGCGTTGCTACGTTAGCGAATAGGTAGTTACCGTATTCTGCTGTGTCTGAGATTACTACGTTCATTTCGTATAGACGCTTACGTGCTACTGTGTTTGCGATTAGTGGTAGCTCGTGTAGTGACTCGTAGTACGCAGACTCATCGATGATGCCTGATGCCGTCATTGCTTCGAATGCTAGCTCAACACCGGCACGAACCATTGCGACTAGTAGAATGCCGTTGTCGAAGTACTCTTGCTCAGAGATTTCAACATCACTTGCTGGGTAGTTTTCAAAGGCCGTTTCGCCTGTCTCTTCACGCCAGCCTAGTAGGTTTGCGTCATCGTTAGCCCAGTCAGCCATCATAGTGCGAGAGAACTCACCAGTGATGATGTCATCCATGTGCTTGTTGTAAAGCGGACGCATTAGCTCTTTAAGCTCTTCAGACAGCTCGAATGCTTTGATTTTCGCTGGGTTTGATAGACGGTCCATCATGTGCGTGATGCCACCGAATTTCAGTGCTTCTGTGATAGTTTCCCAACCGTACTGTAGTAACTTACCTGCGTAGCTTGGGTCGATGCCGTCAGCAATCATCTTCTCGTAAGATACGATAGAACCCGCTTGTAGCATGCCACATAGGATAGTTTGCTCACCCATTAGGTCAGATTTAACTTCTGCAACGAATGAAGACTCTAGACAACCTGCGCGGTGGCCACCTGTACCTGCTGCCCATGCTTTCGCGATATCCCAGCCTTCACCTTTAGGGTCATTTTCTGGGTGAACAGCGATCAGTGTAGGAACGCCGAAACCACGCTTGTACTCTTCACGTACTTCTGTACCTGGACACTTAGGTGCAACCATTACAACCGTTAGGTCTTTACGGATTTGCATGCCTTCTTCAACTACGTTGAAACCGTGCGAGTAACCTAGTGCAGCGCCTTGCTTCATTAGCGGCATTACCGTTTCTACAACGTTCGTGTGCTGCTTGTCTGGAGTAAGGTTGATGACTAGGTCTGCTTCAGGGATTAGCGTTTCGTAGCTTGCTACTTCAAAACCGTTTTCTTTTGCGTTCTTGTATGACTGACGCTGCTCGTCAATCGCTGCCTGACGCAGTGCGTACGCTACGTTTAGGCCAGAGTCACGCATGTTTAGACCTTGGTTTAGGCCCTGAGCACCACAACCAACGATAACGACTTTCTTACCTTTCAGGTAATCCGCTTCTGTTGCGAATTCGCTGCGGTCCATGAAACGACAACGACCTAATTGGTCTAGCTGCTCGCGTAGGTTTAAAGTATTGAAATAGTTAGCCATCTGGGCGCTCCTTTAAAGAATTTTTCCGTTGAGGTCGGTCGTTTTGTTACCGAATGAGTTCATACTAAAACAGACATTCTGTTGCTTAAAGTGATATATTCACAATTAGTAATTGCAATTAATGCAACAAGGATGTGACCCTTTCATGAACATTAAATGCCTGCAGTTGTTCATTCACCTGTGTGATAGTAAGAGCTTTGCCAAGACCGCTTCGGCAATGCATATCAGCCCTTCCGCATTGAGCCGTCAGATCCAAAAATTGGAAAGCGATACTGGGCAAGCACTGTTCCTACGTGACAATCGCAGTGTCGAGCTGACCCCTGCGGCGAAGAAGCTTCTGCCGGTGGCGCTGAATATCTTAGGAGAATGGCAAAACTACAATGCGCAGTTAAAAGGCCATGAAGAAGAGTTAAAAGGTGAGATTCGCTTGTTCTGCTCAGTGACTGCCAGCTACAGTCATCTGCCTGAACTGCTCTCTGAATTTCGCCTCCAGCACCCTTTTATTGAATTCAAACTCTCGACTGGCGACCCGGCTCAAGCGATTGGCAAAGTCTTAGCTGATGAAGCGGATATTGCTATCTCAGCCCTGCCAGAGCAGTTACCAGCACGTATCGAGTTTGAAACCATCAGTGAGATCCCACTGTCGGTGATTGCCCCAGTTGGGGTGAGCAACTTTGCTGAAGAGCTGAGAAAAGATAAACCTGATTGGTCTGCGATTCCATTTATTGTCCCAGAGTCAGGTACTGCCCGAGAGCGCGCCAATGCTTGGTTTAAGTCAATGAAGATTAAGCCGAACATCTATGCTCAAGTGTCAGGGCATGAAGCGATTGTCAGTATGGTCGCGCTAGGGTGTGGTGTCGGAATTGCACCTGATGTGGTGATCAACAACAGCCCAGTCAAAGAGAAGATTGAACGGCTTAAAGTCGCCGCCTCAGTAAAACCGTTTAAGCTTGGGGTATGCTGTAAGCGCTCACAGTTAGACAACCCATTAGTCAAAGCTCTGTGGCAAATGGCGCACGATACTTATATCGCTCCATAATTTCCCCTAGCACCAGATACAACAAAGCCACCGTTTTTCAGAATAAACAAACACGGTGGCTTTTGATACTTGCAATTTTTCCAAGACTAAATCGTTATGCCCGAGAAGGAGAAACGACTAAGTTGGAAATCTCTAATCGCTTGATGAGATTCCCGATTACGCGACTTCGTCACTATCGGGAATGACACACTCAATTAAATCACTCTTGAGAACTGCTGCTGACGCGCCTTAGCTCTTAAATACTTATCGAAACACATACAGATGTTACGAATCAGTAGGCGGCCACGTAGGGTTACGCGGATTTCTTCGTCATCTACTTCTACAAGCTCATCATTGATAAAGGTCTGCAGTAAACCTAAGTCTTCTTTGAAGTAGTGATTAAATTGCACCTTAAACTCAGACTCAATCATGGTCTTATCCAGTTTAAAGTTACAAATTAGCTGTTTGATCACTTCACGACGAAGTAAGTCATCACTATCAAGTGCAACACCTTTCCATAACGCATGACGCTGGTCGGTCACTTGAGCATAGTATTTCTTCAACTCTTTCTGGTTTTGCGCATACGCATCACCAATCATTGAAATCGCCGAAACACCAAAGCCCACTAAGTCTGCTTCACCTTGTGTGGTGTAGCCTTGGAAGTTTCGGTGCAACACGCCATTGCGCTGAGCCACGGCCAGTTCATCATCTGGCTGGGCAAAGTGGTCCATACCGATAAACTGATAATCAGCCCCAGTTAGCGTTGCAATTGTGTCTTGCAAAATCGCCATCTTCTCTTCAGCGATCGGCAGATCTTCATCTTTAATCTTACGCTGCGCGGCAAACAGCTGTGGCATATGCGCGTAGTTAAACACCGATAAGCGACCCGGTTTCATTTCCAGTACTTGTTTAAGCGTCTCAGCAAACGAGTCTTTAGTTTGTTTTGGCAGGCCGTAAATCAAATCAAGGTTGGTTGAACGGAACCCCAGCTCTTTGGCTCGAGCAACCATGGCAACGATAAATTCTTCATCTTGCTCACGGTTAACCAACTTCTGCACTTCTTTATTGAAGTCTTGAACACCAATACTCAAACGGTTGAAGCCTTCACCACGTAGATGGTCCAGCATGTCTAGCTCTATTTCACGCGGGTCGACTTCGATACTGATTTCAGCATCGCCTTCGAAGTAGAACTCACCACGAAGAATTGCCATCACGCGACTAATTTGCGCTTTGGTTAGGAAGGTTGGTGTACCGCCGCCAAAGTGAAGCTGTGTCACTTTACGACCTTGTAGTAGTGCCGCACGAGTACGGATTTCTAGCTCTAGCACATCAAGGTACTCGTCCGCTTTATGGGCATGGCGAGTGATGACCTTATTACAACCACAGTAGTAGCAAAGCTTGTGGCAGAAAGGGATGTGGATATAGAGAGAAAGCGGTCGCTCTGGATACTGAGTACACGCCATGTCGTAGTCTGCGACAGTAAACGCTTCATGGAACTCTAAAGCTGTTGGGTACGAGGTATAACGAGGACCTGAATAGTTGTACTTATCAAGAACCGCTTGATCCCAGACAATTTGTTGGCTTGCGACGACTGGCTGCGACATGATGGTATTTCCGTTTGGGCTTTAATGCTTATGTGGCCGATTGGGCCATTGTAATTAGCAGGCTATTTTGCCACACCTAAGAGTGAGTCGTTGGTGCACAAGCTGCTTTTTGAGTAGCAATACTCAGAATTGATAACTCGATCACTACCCTTTTAGTGTAAGCGATCGAGTTATAAAAGTTAGGCGCTAGATCATTTGAATGTTGATCTGGTTATTTAGCGGTTTCACTTTTTTCTGCAGACGTTTTAGTTCTTCAGTAATATCTTGCTGAAGACGTGACTCTGCTTTATGGCGCTCAAGATTTTGCTTCATGCGCTGTTGCTTAGCCAACTCCTGACGAGCTTCACCGCGCGCCATATCTTTAACGATATGGAACAGTTCTGAAGTCGCTGGGTATTCTTGGTCGAAGTCGACACGCTCTTCACCTTGGACATAGTCCATGATGTTATAAAGACGAATACTGATCTCAGATAGGTCACACTGCTCTTGAATGCCGGCTAAGCAAAGGACGTTGACGCTTTCAAAGATGTTGGCATTACGCTTTTCAATTGCCAGCTTTTGTTGCTGTAATTGCAATTCCTTTTGCTTCTTGAGCTGGAGCAGAAGGTAACCAGCATAAGAGGCTAAACCCAGAACAATTACACTGCCTGCGATAGCTAATAAGGTTACATTCATCGTGCTCTTTACCCTTTAAATTGGTTCAGATCCAAACCTTCAAACTGAGAAAGAAGCTCATCATCTGAATTCGCTTTCTTGCTCGGTTTCTGTTTTGCTACTGGCTCAACAACTTCTTCTTCCTCGAACTCTTCTTCAGGTTCTTCGTAGATACCAAGTTGCTTCATCAGTATTTCAATACGTGCAAGTTTCTCATCAACGTACTTTTGTAGACCTGCACCTAGGTTGTCACCGTTATCTAGGCGATCCAACAGCACATTCAATTGCGCGTCATTCTCAAGCATTTCAAGCTCTTTCTCAGCGCTAATACGACGCTCAGCTTTGCTCGGTTTTTTCGCTGCTTCAACAACTAAAGGAATCTTCTTCTTGCTGCCTAAGCGTGGGTCACGCTTTTGGCCTGCAGTCTGTTGCTTGTGCGTTTTTGCTTCAGAGTTGCGCCCGCCAGTCTTTAGACCTTTGCGCTTTTTGTCTTTTTTACGTAGACGTCCTTCAACGTCTGATTCAGTGCGGTTACGAACAACGATTACTTCGCTATTACCGCCTGATCTTGCTTTCTTACTACGGCTCATTACTGGGCTTTCCTCAGTAAAATTACATCATTACCAATAAATTCAAGCTCGAGCTGATCCCGCTCTGCCAAGTATTGAAACGTTTTACGACTGAAAAAGACCACATGGGTCAGATCGTTTTTATAGTGCCATGAGGCAAACGCTTCAACATCAATGACCATCTTAGTCATAAGACCAATCCAGCCACCCGGCTTAACTAAATTCAACCATTGCTGCCACACTTCATTGGGCTCATAAAGATGCTCAATGACTTCTGTGGCAGTGATAAAGTCATATGACGTGTCTAACACCGAGATATCAGGGTGATAGTAAAGGTCATACAAACTCATGGTGTGTCCTTGCTCTTCCAACATTAATGACAACGTTGGTCCTGGGCCACAACCAAAATCTAACCCGTGAGAGTTCGGTGCTATACGCGTTAATATCGGGTCAGAAACCCGCGATAAAAAGCGTCGATATCCTTCGTCATTTGGATCATTCTCATGCAGATCGTAGTGGGCTTTTTCCGCTTTTGCATCCAAACGCTGGTCTGGATTGACAAACACAAGCTCACATTGCTGGCACTGAAGATACTCTCTATGCTTATCTTCATAATAGTGCTTGATGTCTAAGCTCTGACAAAGGGGGCAATTATGCATATCGACTGCGTAAACTCATCCTCAAACAGGGATGCGAAACATACCAGAAACTGGCGTTAGAGTGGAGCACTATTGCGCAAATAATCAGCGATTTTTGAAAATTAGGAATAAAAAAAGCGATAGAGTGTCTCTATCGCTTTCTAAATGCCTTACGGCAAAACTGTGTTGCACTGATTTCAGTACACCAATAATCCATTTGTTTTTAGCGCTTTCCCTGCCAAAAGTGTTGTTTGCCACCATCCTGGTGAATTTTGGCTTTCCTTTTACTTCCTGATTTCTGGGCTAGTCCTTAGCCTGATCCTTTCCGTTGTCTTAAACCATTAGACAAATCGACCATCCGTATCAAGTAGGTGTCCTACCTACCCTGATTCCATCCTTAAACAACCAAGCATCCTTTGCTTGCGTCCTTGGAGACCTCCTGGTCTGAAATCCTTCATCAGCGCCCTGCCGATAACGATACTTTACCTTGATGGCGGGTTTGGACAATCCTCAAAACCAAATATTTACCGTTAATTTCTCGCCTCTAAATCATAGCTTTAAATTTCAACACCTTGCGGAGTCCTCACAGAAGATGGATGAGTAATGTATGGACGATCTCTTACAAACAGAGTGGCGAGAAAGAACATTGGCCCCGATTGGCGAGAGTGATCGCGATCATACGAAAAAGCCCAGACCGAAGTCTGGGCTTTTTCAATACAACTTATGCTCGAACAAATTCAAAGGGCTTAGTGTAGGCCACCAACATATTTTGAAAGAGTATCGATATCTTCATCCGTTAGCTTCTTAGCGATATCACGCATCATTTCGTTCATATCGTTGGCACGAGAACCGTCACGGAATTTTTCTAGCTGAGCTTTAATGTAATCAGCATGTTGACCTGAAACTTTCGGGAAGCCAGATAGCTCAGTACCATCACCACGAGGACCGTGACATGCGATACAAGCTGTTAAACCACGTTCAGCGTCACCAGCGGTATAAAGAACCTTACCAGCTTCAACAACATTTTCAGGTGTTGTGTTGTCCGAGATAGGTAGAGATGCGTAGTAAACCGCAAGATCTTTCATATCTTGCTCAGACAGTGGCATAGCCATACCGCCCATCACTGGGTCTACACGACCTTGTTTACCACCACTAGTCATACCCAACTTGAATTCTTTCAGCTGCTTTTCAATATATTTAGCATGCTGACCAGCAATTTTCGGGTACATTGCGAGTTGACTGTTGCCGTCAGCACCGTGGCAGGCAACACAGGTTTGAGATTTTGCTTTACCAGCTTCTATGCTGCCTTGGGCCCATACGGAGCAGCTGGCTAAAAGACTCAATATTAGCGCTAATTTCTTCATGACATTCCATTTATAATTATCAAGCTTCCAGTACCACTCATGGTACAATAGGCGACCTTATGCCGAGCACGGTTATTTTACACAATTTCACAAAAAAGTAATCAATCGACTACACAAAGTCGAGATGGAGTTAACAGTGAGCGTAAAAATTCATTATCAAAACACTCATTTCATCACAAGTGCGCCGGATATCCGCGCCTTGCCAGCAGATGAAGGTATCGAAGTTGCGTTTGCAGGACGCTCCAATGCGGGCAAATCAAGCTCTCTAAATCGCTTGACCAACCAGCGTAGCCTAGCAAAAACCAGTAAAACACCTGGTCGTACACAACTTATTAACTTATTTAAAGTGACTGACGGCTGTCACATTGTCGACCTACCTGGGTACGGCTTTGCACAAGTCCCGTTAGAAATGAAAAAGAAATGGCAAAAGTCACTAGGTGAATACCTGCAAAAACGTACATGTCTGAAAGGTCTTGTGGTACTGATGGATATCCGTCACCCGATGAAAGACCTCGACCAGCAGTTGATTTTCTGGGCAGTGGACAGCGGTATTCCAGTCCAAGTATTGCTTACGAAGGCCGACAAACTGAAAAGCGGCGCACGTAAGGCGCAAGTCTTGAAGATTAAGAAAGATGCGGTTGGCTTTGGTGGCGATGTCAGCGTTGCTGCTTTCTCTTCTCTAAAAGGCTTAGGTGTTGATGTACTGCGCAACAAGCTAGATGAATGGTTTGCACCAGCATTGGCAGAGTCAGTGGTTAAAGAGATCATTGCAGAAGAAAATATCGACGACGAACAGCAATAATAGCGATTCGATAAATCACTTCTATATAGAGAGGCCCTGCAGCAATGCGGGGCTTTTTTTATACTTGGCTTTTAATTAAGAAGGCGCAGAAACAAAACGCCCCACCATCCTGGCGGGACAACGGGAGAGAAATAGTTGTTATAAATTATTATGCGCCCTAGCTTACGAATATCTCAGTTGAGGTCAAATCGGCCTACCTCTCACTAGCGTCTAGATAAATAAAGTCATTTGTTGATATAAAACAAAACCTTAAAACAAAAAACAGCCAGCAACATCAAAGATAAATGGATTGATTTTCTATCCAAAATAACCAAACTGTGAATGGAGTAAAGTTACAAAACTCTGTGTGATGACAGAGTGGTGAATCAATGGCTTGCCATGACTAAATTATTGATAAAGAGATGGAAAAATCGAGAGAAATGCTGAAGATTAAAGCTAAGGAATTGAGTTTATTGAATTTTTCTTTGGCACAATAAAAAACGCCCCAGTCAAAAACTGACTGGGGCGGCTGAATCAGCCTAATCCAATAACGTGAAACAAAAGGTCTGAAAGATAGAACATCTTACCTCTGTACCCTACGCAGATTAATGTACAACAATTGGTCAGAAATGAAAACTACTTTTGTAAGTTTTTTTCATTAAATTTTTGTTAAACAACATTTTAACAAAATCATCAGACACTTATTTCTTGATAAAAAAAAGCCAGTGTTTGTGCACTGGCTCATACTATTTAGCCAAATCTGGCTATTTTTTGTCTAGTGCGCCTGATCCCAGTTATCACCATGACCAGCTTCAGCAACAAGAGGGACATCTAGCTCTGCAGCCGATTCCATCAATTCTTGTACTTTACTTTCAATTTCGGTCAAAGCTGACTCTTGAACTTCAAATACCAATTCATCGTGTACTTGCATCAACAGCTTAACGCGACCATCACCTTCGGTTTGGATCCATTCATCAACCAATAGCATCGCTTTCTTAATGATATCTGCCGCGGTGCCCTGCATTGGCGCGTTGATCGCCGCACGCTCAGCGGCTTTACGACGCATACCATTACGTGATTGGATTTCAGGTAGGTGTAGGCGACGACCATAGATGGTTTCAACATAGCCTTGTTCAGAGGCCGTGCTACGCGTGTCTTCCATGTATTGCATCACACCAGGGTAACGCTCAAAGTATTTGTTCATGTAATCTTGAGCTTCACCACGAGGAATGCCTAATTGTTTCGCTAGACCAAACGCACTCATACCGTAGATTAAGCCAAAGTTTACCGCTTTAGCGCGGCGACGCTGCTCTGAACTCACTTGGTCAATCGTGGTGCCCATGATTTCAGCCGCCGTTGCAGCGTGGATATCTTTACCTTGCTGGAAAGCCTCTAGGAGCGCTTTGTCTCCTGATAGGTGCGCCATAATACGTAATTCAATCTGAGAGTAATCGACCGCCATGATTTTATAACCATGTGGGGCAATAAACGCTTGGCGAATACGACGGCCTTCTTCATTACGGATTGGGATATTCTGTAAGTTTGGATCAGTCGAAGATAGGCGACCTGTCGCCGTAACTGCTTGGTGATAAGACGTATGTACACGACCCGTTTCAGGGTTAATCATCTTCGGTAACTTATCGGTGTAGGTCGATTTGAGTTTCGCCAAACCACGATATTCCAAAATCAGTTTTGGTAATGGATAATCTAACGCAAGTTCTTGCAACACTTCTTCATTGGTAGAAGGTGTACCTGATGGCGTCTTCTTAATAACCGGTAAGCCCATCTTTTCAAACAGTAGTGCTTGCAGCTGCTTCGGTGAATTCATATTGAACTCTTGCTCGGCAATTTCGTACGCCTGCTGTTCAAGCTCATCCAATCGCTGAGCAATCTCTTGCGACTGAGCGCCTAGCTTCATGTCATCAATCAAAACACCAGTACGTTCAATGCGAGAAAGAACAGGAACCAATGGTACTTCTATCTCTTGATAGATAGCTTTAAGCTTCTCGTCTTGATCGATATTTTCCATCAAACGATTGTGTAGGCGAAGCGTCACATCCGCATCTTCTGCAGCATATGGTGATGCTTCATCCAGCTCAATTTGATTGAAGGTCAGTTGCTTCTTACCTTTACCGGCAATCTGCTCAAATGAGATGCAGCTATGTTGCAAGAAGCGCAGTGCCAAGCTATCCATATCATGCTTACCACCTACGCTGTTATATACATACGAAGCCAACATGGTATCGTGCTTGATACCCTTCATTTCAATGCCGTAGCGCGCTAATACACTGGCATCATATTTGAGGTTTTGACCCACCTTCGCTTGAGCATCATCTTCTAGAATTGGTTTTAGCTGCTCTAGCACCCAATCGCGCTCAAGCTGAGCAGGCGCATCTAGGTAGTCATGAGCAACAGGAACGTACGCTGCGACCCCCTCTTCAGTTGCAAACGAAAGACCCACAAGGTTTGCGACCATGTAATCTAAGCTGTCAGTTTCAGTATCAAAAGCGAATACCTCTGCCGCTTTGAGCTTCTCTAGCCACGCGTTAAAACTCGCTTCATCTAGAATGGTGTCGTAGTGACTGCGATCAATGGTCACTGCTGAAGTGTCCATCTCTGCGCCACTTGATGCTTTCGACGCACCCGCAGCCCCGCCAGATTTTTCATCTGCCTCAACAACGCCATTGCCACCATCTAAAAGTTCATTAAGCCATGACTTAAACACCAATTGACCGTATAGCTTGATCAGTTCATCCTTGTTTGGCTCTGCTTTCAGCAGAGATTCAGGCGTTTCTTCTAGCGCAACATCCAACTTAATGGTCGCGAGTTCATAAGACAGTTTGGCATTGTCTTGGTTGTCGATAAGCTTCTTGGCCATGGTTTTAGAACCGCGGAAACCAAGTGGCGCGATATCATCGAGGTTTTCATACAGCTTATCTAAACCACCAATGCCTTGTAGCAGTGCGGTTGCTGTCTTATCGCCCACACCAGGAACACCTGGGATGTTATCGACTTTATCACCCATCAGCGCTAGGTAATCGATGATCAGTTCCGGTGGAATACCAAACTTCTCAATCACACCCTCACGATCCATCACCACGTTGGTCATGGTGTTGATCAGAGTTACGTTATCATCCACCAGCTGAGCCATATCTTTATCACCAGTACTGATCAGCACTGGCATACCCGCTTGGGAGGCTTGATACGCTAAGGTACCGATCACGTCATCGGCTTCTACGCCAGGAATACAGATCAGCGGTAAACCCATTGCACGAATCACATTGTGTAGTGGCTCGATCTGACAACGAAGATCATCAGGCATAGGTGGTCGGTTTGCCTTGTACTCTGGATACATGTCATCGCGGAAGGTTTTTCCTTTCGCATCAAAGACCACTGCAATACGATCCGACGCAAATTGACGCATCATGCTACGTAGCATGTTAACCACACCGTAGACCGCATTAGTTGGAATATCGCCATTACTCATCGTGCCAGGGTAGGCATGAAATGCGCGATATAGGTAAGAAGAACCATCGATAAGAATCAACGGATTATCAGGAATATTGGCCATAGTCTTTACGTATCCAAAGAAAATGCAAAAAAGATCTGCTTAGGATGCCATGAGTCCGTCAGTGAATCCATTTTAACTCTCTTAACTCGACTCACACATTTGATTATTCTTATACCAACGGCTAGCCCCACCTGTGGATAACTCTGTTTATATTATTTATACACAGGATATAAAAATGGAATAGAAGCACGATAAAAACTTCATAAAGCGCTGTAATAAAAGAACATTAACAGAGATCGATCATATACAGATCGATCTTGAAACGATCTTGCGTTGTGGAAAAGACTATTGGTGTCCTTTTATTCGATCCTAAATTGCAGGCATAAAAAAAGCGACATCTTTCGATGTCGCCTAGCAAAAAGGGGTCAAAGCAATTCAGGTGAATGAGGTGCTTTGCCATAAAGCTATAAATTACACTGGAAGCAATGTGAGCAATGTCGTGTCAAAAAGAATTCGTGCAAGTTCGATTAAATTCAGTGTCATCACCGTCTCCATATTGAATCTGGTAACTCAACGTCCTTGTGAACTTCTCTCATTCCCTAAGACGAGATAAATAATAACCATTCTCATTTAATGCGTCAACAGTTAAATGAGAAAAAATCTCATTTAATTTTTATGACAATGCTATATCGACTTTACGAAGTGAATTCGACTTTCAATAATAGGCTGCTTTTGTTCAAAACTTTCAATCAGGTAACCATTTCTAATCAGCAGTCTTAACATCGCAGGAAACTGATTTCGCGATTTAACTTTCAGTTGCTTATAACCCTGCTCTGCTGCCCACTTTTCTTGGATTTCCAATAACGTTTGCGCCACCCCCTTATTACGCGCTAACGGTGAAACACCACCAAACCAGCTATAGAACGTTTCCTCTGTTAGTTGATAACCAATCTTGAATCCCAGCAGGTTATCTTCCTCTTGCGCTACTTGAATCAAGAAACACGCTTTACCCTCTAAGCGTGCGGCTAAGCTCTCAACCGTTTCTTTGTGGGCAAACTCTTGGATCTGTTCTACTACTTGGACACACTCTTCTAGTGTCCCCTGACGATAAACTATGCTCACGATACAGCTCCTAAACGAAAAAAGGCTGACATCCGCCAGCCTTTTCTAATCATTAACTCGTCACGACTACTCTTGTTCTTCTCGTAAGAAGGTCGCTGCTTGAGCATTTTCTTCCGCTAGCCACTCTGCCACGTCTTTGGCAAAGTAAGTCAGAATGCCATCCGCACCTGCACGCTTAAAGCACAGCAGTGATTCCATCACAGTCTCGCGCTCTTTTAACCAACCATTGGCAAACGCAGCTTTGTGCATCGCATACTCACCAGAAACTTGGTAAGCAAAAGTCGGTACTTCTAGCTCAGACTTAACGCGACGAACAATATCCAGATATGGCATACCTGGTTTAACCATCACCATATCCGCGCCTTCGTTGACGTCCATCGCCACTTCATGGATCGCTTCATCACTGTTAGCAGGATCCATTTGGTAGTTCTTCTTGTTGCCGCCTTTGAGGTTGCTCGCGCTGCCGACTGCATCACGGAACGGGCCGTAGTAGCAAGACGCGTATTTGGCAGAGTAAGCCATAATTTGGGTATTAATATGACCCGCTTGCTCTAACGCTTTGCGAATCTCACCAATTCGGCCATCCATCATATCTGAAGGTGCGACAACATCAGCGCCCGCTTCAGCATGAGACAACGCCTGCTTAACCAAAACCTTAGTGGTTTCATCATTAAGCACGTAACCCTCTTCATCAATGATGCCATCTTGACCATGGGTAGTGAATGGGTCGAGTGCCACATCAGTAATCACGCCGATTTCTGGTACATGCTCTTTCAATGAACGTACTGCACGCTGAACCAAACCTTCTGGGTTGTAAGCTTCAGCAGCACATAGACTTTTCGCATCTTGGTTTACGACAGGGAATAGAGCGATCGCTGGCACACCTAGCTGAGCCAAGTATTGCGCTTCTTCCAACATCAAGTCGATCGATAAGCGTTCGATACCCGGCATAGAATCCACGGTTTCGCGGCGATCTTTACCCATCAGGATAAACATTGGGTAGATAAGATCGTTAACAGAGAGTTGGTTTTCAGCCATTAGGCGACGGCTAAAGTCATGTTTACGCAAACGGCGCATACGACGGCCAGGGAATTGACCTTGAATCGAAACTGACACTCTATTCTCCTTGTGTGGTGAAAGTGCTTGAATTGAATAATATCACTCAATGGAAGTGACGCTAGCAACAAAACGTAAAAATGCAGAAAATGACCAAAGGCTCACACTGCCGTATACTGGGGCCAACTAGTTAAGCCCAGAATCATTTTGCCCAGAGAACAACCATGATTGATACCCACGCCCATATCTATGCCAGTGAATTTGATGCAGACCGTGACGACGTTGTTCAGCGCGCCCTCGCCCAAGGCATTGATAAGATTCTCCTGCCTAACATTGACCTAGAATCGATTGAGCCAATGTTAAAAACAGAGGCGAGCTACCCTGATGTTTGTCGCTCAATGATGGGCCTTCACCCATGCTATGTCGACGGCAACGTCAAACAGACTCTCGATGTGATCCATTCTTGGTTCGATAAGCATAACTTTATTGCCGTGGGTGAAATTGGCATCGACCTCTACTGGGATAAGACCTATAAAGCTGAGCAGGAAATGGCCTTCATCACTCAGTTAAACTGGGCCAAAGAAATGAACCTTCCGGTGGTAATTCATACTCGTGATTCGATTGAAGAAACTCTTGCCCTACTTCGCCAAGAACAAGATGGTTCACTGTCGGGGGTATTCCACTGTTTTGGTGGCAGCATTGAAGAAGCGAAGGCGATCAATGACCTCGGATTCCACTTAGGCTTAGGCGGCGTATCAACATTTAAGAATGGCGGCATGGATAAAGTGATTCCACACCTTAATATGGACTATGTCATTCTAGAGACAGATTGCCCATACCTTGCGCCAGTACCACATCGTGGTAAACGCAATGAGCCGGCCTATACTTCTCTTGTCGCTCAGCGTGTTGCAGAGCTAAGAGAGATCAGCCTTACTGAGGTTGATAACCTAACCACGGCCAATGCGTTGCAGCTATTCAAACTCTAAGCTGAGCAGATAAACAAAAAGGGGTTGATGCTTACACATCAACCCCTTGTTCATTCAAACCGCTCAGAGCTACTCTTCCACTTCTTCTTCGTCTTCATTCTTGCGTACATAGAAGCGTGCAAAGAACAAACCAACTTCAAACAGCAGACACATTGGAATCGCCAAAAGCGTCTGAGAAATCATGTCTGGTGGCGTTAGCATCATACCAACAATAAAGGCACCGACGATGATATATGGTCGCTTCTCGCTCAAGCTCTTAGGGTTCGTCGCCCCAGTCCAACAGAGCAAAATGATGGCTACTGGCACTTCAAACGCGATACCAAACGCTAAGAACAGCGCCAACACAAAGTCGAGGTAACTGGAGATGTCGGTTGCAAACTCTACCCCGCCAAGAGAAATGGCAGTAAAGAAGCCAAATACCAACGGGAATACCACAAAGTAGGCGAAAGCCACACCACAATAAAACAGCAGTGAGCTTGAGAACATCAGTGGCATGATCAAGCGACGTTCATGCTTATACAAGCCCGGCGCCACAAACGCCCACACTTGGTACAAGATAAACGGCACCGCTAGAAAAATGGCCGCGATTAAGGTCAGCTTTAACGGTGTGAAAAACGGAGACGCGACATCGGTAGCAATCATGGTTGCCCCTTCTGGTAGACGCTCTACCAAAGGTGCGGAGACAAACTCATAGATGTCATTGGAAAAATAGATCAGACCAAGAAACACCACTAGTACGGCAACAATGGCACGTAGCAAGCGGTTACGAAGTTCCAATAAGTGGCTGATCAAAGGCTGTGTCTGCTCAACAGAAGACATGGAAACCTCTACTCAAAAAGATAGAAAAAGAGCTACGGACTCTATACTTCAAGTCGTAGCTCCTCTAAATACGAGACTATTCGGCTTTTTTATCTGCCTGTGGTGTTGGTTGAGTGTTTAAACTTTCAACCTCACCAGCGGAGTCATTGGCGCTGTGAACGGATGCAGCTTGGTCATCCACAGTCTCAGTACTGTTCGTTGCTGAGTCGCTTTTGCTCGCGTAAGGACGTTGGACGTCTTGCGCAGCTTGCTTCAATTGTTCTACTGAAGACTTAAGCTCAGGAGAGAGATCTTCCATCCCCATTTGCTCTGCTTTACGCAAGTTGTCTTGCAGTTCTTGAACCTTAAGCTCGTGAGAAAGTTCATCTTTCACACTGTTTGCCATGTTTTTCGCCGCACCAACAAATTTGGAGACACTGCGAATTGCATGTGGCAAACGCTCAGGACCAAGTACTACTAGCCCAACAACAGATATTAATACCAGTTCCCAAAAACCGATATCAAACACGAGTTACGCCTGCTCTTTGTCTTTCTTAGTTTCAGCAGTTGCTTCTGTTTTCTGCTGCTCTACGCTCTTTTGCTGATCAACAGCTTTTGGCTCGAAATCTGCGTCTTTTTTGTCTTTGTCCGCATCATCTTCGCTCATTGCTTTCTTGAAGCCTTTTACTGCGCCACCAAGATCGCCACCAATACCACGTAGTTTCTTCGTACCAAATAGTAGAACCACAATGACAGCAATGATAAGAAGTTGCCAAATACTAATACCACCCATTCTTTTTACCTCGGGTCTTATTAAACAAATTTATTTTCAAGAGTTTAACGTCTATTGACGGTAAGCTCGCCAACTAAGCAACCAAAATGTGACCCCGCCGATGGCGCTGGCCAATGAAAGCTGCTCATAAGTGCTGTTTACCAATATTGCCGAGCATACGACTAATGTGGCACCAACACCAAATAAAAATTTACCCGTCGCCTGCTGACGCTTACTTGAACGATAACCTTGGTAGAGCTGATCCATACGTTGGTTCATCATCTTACCTTGGCGCAAGCTGTCATAGAGCAACTCTGGCAGTTCTGGTAGTTTCTCTGCCCAGAACGGCGCGCGATCTTTTACCGCGTTGATCACCGCTTGCGGGCCAACTTGGTTCATCATCCACTCTTCAAGGAATGGCTTAGCCGTCTCCCACAAATCAAGCTGTGGGTATAACTGACGCCCTAGCCCCTCGACATAAAGCAGTGTCTTTTGTAGCAACACCAATTGCGGTTGCACTTCCATATTGAAGCGACGCGCAGTGTTAAACAAGTTTAAAAGCACATGACCAAACGAGATCTCGCACAGCGGCTTAGCAAAAATCGGCTCACACACAATGCGAATCGCAAACTCAAACTCATCGATGTTGGTTTCACGTGGAACCCAACCCGAGTCAACATGCAGTTCAGCGACACGTCGATAGTCACGATTAAAAAACGCTAAGAAGTTTTCCGCTAAATAACGCTTATCTTCACTGTTTAACGTACCAACAATGCCGCAATCTAGACCAATCCAACGCGGATTTTCTGGATGTTCTGGTTCAACAAATACGTTGCCAGGGTGCATATCGGCATGGAAGAAGCTATCGCGAAAAACCTGAGTGAAGAACACGCTCACACCACGTTCCGCTAGGAGCTTCATGTTGGTGCCGTTGGCCTTCAAGCCTTCAATATCAGAAACTTGAATGCCGTATATTCGCTCAGAAACCATGACAGTTTGATTACTAACGTCAGTAATGACCTCTGGTACATACAATTCTTCGCTACCTTCGAAGTTGCGACGCAATTGAATTGCATTGGCCGCTTCACGACGTAGGTCGAGCTCATCCAATAATGTCTTTTCGTATTCACGTACCACTTCGACTGGTTTCAATCGACGTGCTTCAGGAAGTGCTTTGGCGACTATACGTGCCATTCGGTACATAAGTTTTAGATCTGCATCAATGACCGGGCGAATATCTGGCCTGATGACCTTTAATACCACTTCTTGGTTAGTCTGTTTCAGCTTAGCGGTATGCACCTGAGCAATCGACGCCGACGCTAGCGGTTCAATCTCAAAATCATCAAACCAAGTTTCCAGCGGACCACCTAACGCTTGCTCCATTTGCGCTTTTGCTAGCTTGCCATCAAATGGTGACACTTGGTCTTGTAGCAACGCTAATGGGTCTGCGATATGAGGTGGGAATAGATCACGACGAGTCGACATCATCTGACCAAACTTAATCCACACTGGACCAAGTTCTTGTAGCGCTAAACGCAGTCGGTCACCAAGTGGCTTTTCTGGATGTTGATTCTTAATCCAGAACAGGCTTTTTCTTAGCAGAAGAGGCGCTTTAGTTAGCTGATGTTCAGGGAGCAGTTCATCAAGCCCATATTCAAGCTGGACTCGAACGATATGATATAAACGGCGCAGCTCAGTTGGGGTCATGCAAGCTCCAACAATTTATTGAGCTTCGCTTCCACGCGCGCTGCCTGACTTTTCACATCATCAACCTGATCACAGAAATGCGCCACTTCTAGCGGTGCTGGCGCAATTTTCCACTCTTCTGTTAACACTTGCGCGAGGTGGTTTTGATGCTTACTCGCCTGAGCTTTGAGCATGTTGCCAACTCCACTAACACCTTGCACAACCGTATGCGCAACGACATCACCAGTCAGCTTAGATAACCACTCTTCAAGATCTGGTTTGCAATCGGTCATCAACTGCGAAAACTTCTGCGCCAGTTGGATATCGCCTTCTAGCACCAACTTATCTTGTTTGATCAGCTTAGTGATATTGGATTGATCACGCAGCTCAGGCAAAACTGATAGGTTGAGCGATAGATAACAATCTGGTTGCCCTTCGTAATTCGCCAGTACATCAATCTGCTGACTAAAAATGAACGTTAGGGTCTTATTGAGTTCTTTGAGGTTAACTTGAATCACTTGCCCTTTAAGGCGAGCAAGTCGACGACCCAATTCTGGATCGTCTTTAACCAATGTATTGAGCGTGGTCTCAATGACCGCAGTAACAAGAGGTTCAAATGGCATCGTCAGCAACCTTAGAACTTATAACCACGGTGCAGCGCGACAATACCACCGGTTAAGTTATAGTAACTGGTGTTATCAAAGCCCGCTTCATCCATCATGCCTTTCAAGGTTTCTTGATTCGGGTGCATACGGATAGACTCAGCAAGGTAACGGTAGCTTTCTGCATCGTTCGCCACCAGCTCACCCATCTTAGGTAACAGGTGGAATGAGTAGGTATCGTAAATTTTTGATAGCGGCTCTAGGATTGGCTTAGAAAATTCCAGCACAAGGAGACGACCACCAGGCTTTAGCACACGGTACATAGAACGCAGTGCTTTATCTTTATCTGTTACGTTACGTAGACAGAAGCTGATCGTGATGGCATCAAAGTAGTCATCTGGGAATGGCAGCTCTTCAGCGTTGGCTTGTACATAGTGAACGTTGCCAACAATGCCGTTGTCGCGCAGTTTATCACGACCAACATTGAGCATAGAGTTATTGATATCAGCCAGAATCACATGGCCTTTTTCACCTACGATGCGTGAAAACTTAGCAGTAAGGTCACCAGTACCACCACCAAGGTCTAGAATACGCTGACCAGGACGAACACCACTACAATCGATAGTGAAACGCTTCCACAGGCGGTGAATACCACCCGACATTAAGTCATTCATAATGTCGTACTTAGCCGCCACAGAGTGGAAAACTTCAGCAACTTTCGTTACTTTCTCGTCTTTTGCTACGGTTGTGAAACCAAAATGCGTGGTTTCATTTGATTCTAAAGCTGTATTCGATTGCACGCTTGTATCCGTCATGATGATTCCTCTTCGAGCAGCGCTACTAATTAATACGACCTAAGCGCTGCGGGCGATTAGTTTACTTTATCCTCATCCGGATGTCTTTCGGCGAAAGAATCATTTTTATCCAATACACTCTTTTCTGTGAGGCCATCGTGTTGAGCAAGTTGGACCAAATCACTTGAAATTGGCTTTTTCACCTCAACCCCGAGCTGTTTAAAGCTTTCAGCTTGGCGAATCACATTGCCTCGGCCACTAGCCAGCTTGTTCATCGCGCCTTGATAATTCTGGTTAGCTTTATCTAACGCGCCACCCAAACTTTCCATATCATCAACAAACAGGCGCAGCTTGTCATAAAGCTTGCTCGCTCGCTCGGCGATGATTTGTGCATTCTGGTTTTGACGTTCATTGCGCCATAAATTGTCGATAGTGCGTAGTGCCACCAGCAAAGTGGTTGGGCTGACCAAAATGATGTTTTGCTCCATCGCATCTTTGACCAAACTCGGGTCAGCTTGAATCGCCACTTGAAAGGCAGGTTCAACCGGAATAAACATCAGTACATAGTCGAGGCTTTGGATACCTTTCAGCTGATGGTAATCCTTATTGGATAAGCCTTTAATATGCGCACGCAATGCAAGTAAGTGGTCACTTAGGGCGCATTCCCTTTCTGCATCAGTTTCGGCGTTAAAGTAGCGTTCATAAGCGACCAAGGCCATCTTCGAGTCGACCACCACCTGTTTATCTTGCGGTAAGTGAACAATCACATCAGGCTGGTAACGCTTACCCGCTTCGTTTTGCAAGCTGACTTGAGTTTGATACTCATGACCTTCACGCAGACCGGATTCGGCGAGTACTCGCGCTAGAACCACTTCACCCCAGTTACCCTGCTGCTTGTTATCCCCTTTGAGCGCTTGCGTTAGGTTAAGCGCTTCTTTGGTCATCTGCTCGTTCAAACGCTGGAGGTTTTTCAGCTCATGGACTAGCGTATGACGCTCTTTGGCTTCTTGGTTAAAGCTGTCATTGACCTGCTTCTTGAAGCCTTCTAACTGTTCACGCAATGGTGATAGCAAGCCATCTAGGCTTTGGCGGTTTTGCTGATCAACTTTAGCGGTTTTCGCCTCAAACAGTTGATTGGCTAGATGCTCAAACTGCTGCTTGAGACGCTCTTCAGCTTTTTCTAGCAGTTGCAGCTTTTCTTGATTGGCTTTGTTTTGTTGTTCATGACGCGCTTCTTGCTCACGCAGTTGCGCCTCAAGCTGAGACTTATGCTCACGCACTTGGTTAAGATCGTCGGCATATTGCTGGCGCTCTTGCTTGACTGCATCGAAATAGCGCAGTTTCTCTAGTACGGCCATCAGCTTGCCATGAGATTGCTTGAGTTCATAAGCGGCTTTATCTCGCTCAGTATCAAGCTCATCCAGCTCGCTTTGCGCCTCAGCTAACTCTTTGTGTAACTGAGCGATTTGGCTAGTGGCCAACTGCTGATTTGATTCTAACTGCTGCTCTAAAAGCTGATTATCAAAGCGCATTTTCTGTTTGACCCACCAGCCAACAGCGACACCACTGGTAATTGCGCCCGCTACACCGCTGACCAACACACTTTGATGCTCAAGAATCCATTGCATAATAACGATTTAACTCTTCTTTATTTGGTATTGATAATGGTATTTTACCACTGGATAAATGTCCAGTTTGTCGGTTAGATATCGAACAGCTAGACTAGGCGCTCCGTACTCTGTACCTCTCTTGTGACCACTACACTATAAGTCGTTGGTTTTATTAAAGGAATATCATGAACGAGCGTCGCGCTTTAGGATTAGGTTTATCCGCTGTACTACTCTGGTCGACGGTAGCCACTGCTTTTAAACTCACACTGGCTGAGTTCTCTCCAATTCAAATGCTCACTGTCGCGAGTATTGTTTCTGCCATTGCTCTGATCATCATCTGTGCGGTGTCAGGCAAGTTAAAGTTACTCTCAAGTACTTTTCTTTCTAACCCTTGGTACTACCTATTACTAGGTCTTATCAACCCACTCGCTTATTACATTATTTTGTTTAAAGCCTACGATTTGTTACCCGCTTCTCAGGCACAAGCGATTAACTACAGTTGGGCGATCACCTTAACCTTAATGGCAGCGGTATTCCTCGGGCAAAAGATCCGAACCAAGGATTGGATAGCGTGTACGTTTAGCTACCTAGGCGTGATTGTGATTGCGACTAAAGGTGATGTGTTAGGACTGAACTTCGATAGCCCACTAGGTGTTGGCCTAGCGCTGTTATCGACGCTGCTTTGGGCGGGCTACTGGATTTTAAATGCTAAGAACAAGGCTGATCCAGTCGTCGGAGTCCTTCTGGGCTTTTTAGTTGCGATCCCATTTGCGATTGGTTTAACCCTTTATGAAGGGGAAAGTTTTGCTCAGATAACCACTCAAGGTTGGTTAGCGGTCACTTACGTTGGTCTGTTTGAAATGGGGGTGACGTTTGTCCTGTGGCTCAGCGCCTTAAAAGCGACGCAAAACACGGCTCGAATCAGCAACCTAATTTTTGCTTCACCCTTCATTTCATTGATGTTGCTCGCCACCATCATCGGCGAGCAGATTCATCCAGCGACGCTGGTTGGTTTGGTGTTGATAATTACCGGCCTAGTGATCCAGCAGATCAAAATCGGCAAAAAAGATCAGCCAAAGCAAGCTGCTTAACAACTTGATAACTTGGTCTATCAGCCATCAAATAGCTGGTAGGCCAATTCACTTCCCTGTCCTCTCACTCCATCAATTTTAGCCACCAGTTCTGGCGATGCGTGCAGTGCCTGCGCCGCCTTACTGTTAGCTAAATAACGCTGCTTTTCCGCCTCATCAAACATATTGTCCCAACGTTGGTGGGCATCGCGCGCTAAATACATCAAGCAAGCCAGGCGTTTCGACTCAACCGCTTTGGCTGGGTGGTTCACATTTGCAATCGCATCGACCAGTTGGTTGGGAAACATCCAGCTTTCCGCTAAAGCTGCGCCTAACTGCTGCGCATCCACCCCTAACAGCTCTCGCTGCACTTGCGCAGGGTTTTCTCCACTAGCCAGTCGGTGACTGATGATGACCGCTTTTTCTGGTTCTAACGTATGAATCATCAGCTCGCCGATATTATGCAGTATACCGGTACTGAAGGCTTCATTAGGGTCAAGCTTGATGTCTTTGGCGATAGTACTGGCAATGGTGGCGACTTCAAACGTCCCTGCCCAGTAGTCTTTAATATTTAGCGTTTCGATTTTGGGGAAAGTAGAAGCGAGAATTGAAGAAGAGATCAGATTGCGGATGGCGCCGATACCAATACGAACAATGGCATCATTGATGTTAGACACACCTTTAACGCCACCAAACTGAGCTGAGTTAGCCATCCTGAGCACTCGCGCCAACAACACCTGATCCATCGCCATTTTATGGGCTAAATCACCGAAATCGATTGATTCTCGATTGACCATTTCCAGCAGCTCTTGCAGCACACTTTCAATGCGTGGTAGCTCGTTAATGCGTGAGATTAGTGCTTGTTGGCTCATAGAGTTCACTCCTTCGATACCCTCTTAACTAGAATAAGTGTAGTACGATCGAATGAACTCCAATTAAATTTTCTTGTGCGGAATTATACCCACTGTCCGGCAACAAAACCGGAACTCCAACACCATTGGAAGTTGTAACCACCGAGCCAGCCCGTCACATCCATAACTTCACCAACAAAGTATAACCCTTTGATTTCTTTACACTCCATGGTTTTTGAAGAAAGATGATTCGTGTCGACACCTCCCAGTGTCACCTCAGCAGTACGGTAGCCTTCAGTGCCATTTGGCACAATTTGCCAGTTTTCTAAGCTGTGAGTTATCTCACTCAGTTGCTTAGCATTAAACTGCTTGAGAGGCTTATCTTGCAGCACTTTTCGATCGATGAGTACTTCGACCAAGCGTTTCGGTAATACTTTGGCTAAGGTGTTTTTGAGGCTCTGATTGGGATGTTTCTCAAGTGAGCGTTGTAGTAGCTCATCAATATCCGCTTCTGGTACCAGATTGATCGTGACCTTTTCGCCCGCTTTCCAGAATGAAGAGATCTGCAGCACCGAAGGACCAGACAGGCCACGGTGCGTAAACAGCAGTGCTTCTTTAAATACCGTACCATCTTGCGCCGTGATCTCGGCAGGAACCGCGATCCCAGACAACTCAGCAAAGGCTTCTTTGTCTTCTTTGTGCAGGGTAAATGGCACAAGTCCCGCAGTGGTCGAAATAATATCGAGACCAAATTGCTCAGCAATCTTATAACCAAATGGCGTTGCACCCAGTTTTGGCATTGATAAGCCACCTGTCGCCACAACCAAAGAATCACATTCAATCACGCTCGTATTGGTACGCAGAGTAAAGCCAGTCTCACTCTTTTCAATTTGATGGATATCTTGCTGGTAGCGCTGACTCACACTTGGGTAGTCACACTCAGCCAACATCATCTTGACGATATCTTTAGAGTCGTAGTCTCCAACACAAAACAGCTGCCCGTGGTCACGCTCTTCAAACTCGATGCCATGCTTGCTCACCATAGAGATAAAATCCCAGTTGGTGTATTGCGACAATGCCGATTTCACAAAGTGTGGGTTTTGACACAGGTAGTTGTTGGCAGAGACATCATAGTTGGTGAAGTTACAACGCCCACCACCAGCGATCAGAATTTTTCGCCCCGGCTTTTTCGCATGATCGAGTACTAATGTTTTACGACCGCGCTTACCCGCTTCTGCCGCACACATTAAACCTGCCGCGCCCGCACCGATGATGACAACATCAAACTTTTCTGTCATGAACAACTACTCATAAAAAACCAATAAAAAAGGATGTGCTTTACGCACATCCTTTGCAATTTGAAGCGATATTCTAGCGATATTTATCTAGATTGCCAATTCACTGCTTAAAGAATCATCGCCGCTAGTAACGTCACAGCCAGTAAAGAGGTCGATAAAATAAACAGCTCTCGAACCCGATCGCATTTACCGGTAAACACTTCATCATGATGATGGTGATACTCTTTACTCTTGATGTAGTGGAAAAGACGGACTTGCTTGGTCACATTACCATGGGTGGTAAAAAAACCATTACCATCAACTTGTTGATATAACAGCGGGTGAGCTTCTCGCATAATATAAATGAGAGAACGCAGTGCAGTCAGGTAACGAGCCATGTTAACTACAGTTACCATCATTAGCGCAAATAGAATGGTGTCAGCATTGATCATCTTTTCCTCCCTACATCTTCATGTTTGCCCAGAGAAAAAGACGATCTAAATTAGAGAGTCTTGCGCTGAAAATTACTCAGCAGGGGCATCCATTATTGAAGATGAACCTTCTTTTGCCAAAGCTGCCAGGTCTTTATCAATGAAGAACAGCGCTTTGCCATCTTCACCAACAAGATCCAGCTTATCTAAGATCCCTTTAAATAACTTCTCTTCCTCGTGCTGCTCTGCAACGTACCACTGTAAGAAGTTGAATGTAGAATAGTCTTGTGATGTAAACGCAACATGAGCCAGCTTATTGATTTTCTCAGTAATCATTTGCTCATGTTCAAATGTCTCGCGGAATACATCGCCTAGGCTATTGAACTCGTGCTTTGGTGCTTCGATCGCACCCAAAATTGGCATTGCACCGGTTTCACTGACGTAAGTGAATAAACGCTGCATGTGCTCCATTTCTTCTACGGCGTGTGCACGTAAAAACTCAGCTGCGCCTTCGAATCCTTTGTCTTCACACCAAGCACTCATTTGTAAGTATAGATTGGATGAGAAAAATTCGAGATTAATTTGCTCATTCAATTGTTCAACCATTGCTTGAGAAAGCATTTGCTACTCCTACTAAGTCTCTGAAGTTAAATTGACTATATCATGTTGGCAACCATAACACTTTGTCTAACAAATGTGGATCTGAGATCACTCTTGCAAAATTTATTCAACCAAGGTGCTAATCTTTAAACAGATACTTACAAGGAGATAGCATTATGAGTTATCAGCATATTCTGGTTGCCATCGACCTCTCTGAAGACAGTAAATTGTTGGTCAACAAGGCGGTATCCTTGGCCAAACCTCTCGATGCCAATATTTCGTTTGTCCATATCGATGTCAATTACGCAGAGCTCTACACAGGGCTGATTGATATCAATCTAGCAGAGACCCAACACCAGGCCATTGAAGCCTCGCAAAAGCAGCTGCAAAACCTCGCAGAACATGCAAACTATCCAATCAAACACACCTTAGTCGGCAGCGGTGACTTAAATAACGAATTGTGTGACACCATCAAGGAGTTCAATATCGACTTAGTGGTTTGTGGGCATCATCAGGATTTTTGGAGCAAACTGCTCTCTTCTACTCGACAGCTGATTAACTGCTCACCAGTCGATATGTTGGTAGTACCTCTTAAAGACTGATTCGAAATCCATATTGGTATAAACTGCGCCCATAGCTTTTGATAATGAGTCTTAATTATGGGGTATTTATCCGCTGTCACTTTATTGTGGGCATTCTCTTTTAGCCTGATCGGCGTTTATCTTGCCGGTCAGGTTGATTCGTGGTTTTCTGTATTTATCCGAGTTGCTCTCGCAAGCTTGGTGTTCCTGCCATTTTTGAAGTTCAAAGGCGTTGATAAGGGCCTAATCGCCAAGTTAATGACCGTCGGTGGCTTCCAGCTTGGTTTGATGTATTGCTTCTACTATCAGTCGTTCTTGCTGCTCTCAGTTCCGGAAGTTTTACTCTTCACTATCTTCACCCCTATTTATGTCACCTTGATCTATGACTTGCTTAAGCGTCGCTTTTCCCCTTGGTACTTAGTGACCGCCGCAATTGCCGTCGCGGGTGCAGCCGTGATCAAGTTTGCCGATATCAATGAGAATTTTATTGCCGGCTTCCTAGTGGTTCAAGGGGCCAACATCTGCTTTGCCATTGGCCAGGTCGGCTACAAATATCTTATGGAGCAATATGAGGTTGAGCTGCCACAACACGCCATCTTTGGTTACTTCTATCTAGGGGCATTGTGTGTCGCAACGGTCGCGTTCGCTCTGATGGGTAACCTAGATAAAATGCCAACCACCAGCACTCAGTGGGGAGTTCTCATTTATCTTGGCTTGATCGCGTCGGGTATCGGCTATTTTGCTTGGAATAAAGGCGCGACCATGGTCAATGCAGGCGCACTGGCGGTAATGAACAATGCGTTAGTACCTGCGGGGCTTATCGTTAACATCCTGATTTGGAATCGCGACGTCGAGCTTGTGCCACTTATGATTGGTGGGGCAATTATTTTGCTTTCACTGTGGGTCAACGAGACTTGGGTGAAACGTAAGGTCGAGCAAAGTTATCAATCGGCGTAAACGAAAAAAGCTCTCCAAGTGGAGAGCTTTTTTATATCTAGTGAATACTTGATTGATTCTGCGCTGACCTTGCTTCAGGTATTAGCGCTGCCAACTCTTTTGAGTACTCAATGCTGGCTTCAAGTTTCTTTTGACGTTTCAGCAGCTTGTTTTGCTTTTTAGCCAATTTAAGCAATTTCTTTTGCTGCTTAAATTGCTTCTTCAACGCTTTGTTGGCTTTCTTTACCGCCTTCTCATCACTTAAGTCCAGCGTGTTCAGCTCAATAGCCTCGGTAGACTTCTCTGCAATGGCGACTTTTTGCAACTGTGCTTTCTGTTTTACTTTTTCAACAACGCGACGTACAGCCTGAGTTTGTTGCTCTGTGCGTTGTGTCGGTGGCAGCGCTTCCGCTAGCAGACCACAACCCTTTTGTTCGGCCAGAGGCTTATTCTGGCAAGCTTGAGGGGGAATCGCCGCAGGTTTGCATAGTGAAGCATTATCAGCAGAAGAGCGTGCACATGAACGGCAGACAAATTTAGGCTCTACCACCAAACGATGGATATCACCTAAGTTTTCAGCAATTTGCTTGCGATTCATCTTACAAAGTCGTTTAGCCACTCTACTACTCCAGCTAATAATACGAATAGTTCTTAGTAAGATATACCCGCTAATTAACCAATAGGCAAGCTTTAAAAGTGGCTAGCAAATACAGTGTGCGCTAAGTCATTGATGCATTGACATAAACATCAAATCGATTCTTTTTGGTCTCTATTGCCATCGACGGTTTTTGCTCATTGAGCCAACTTGCGTAGTCTGGGCGCTTAACCACAACCCTTTTAGTAGCAAGGGCTAACGCGGGTTCTAGTAAACCATCTGCATCCAAATCAGCGCCAACTAACGACTGAAAAACACGCATTTCCTTTTTCACTAAGGCGCTTTTCTTTTTACTCTCTGGGTGTGGGTACATTGGGTCTAAATAGACCACATCTGGTTTCACAAAGCTTGTATCACTGGCAAGGTCATGCAGCGCATTCAGGCTTGAAGCATGAATCAGAGACATACGCTCACTCACCCACTGACCAATCTCCGCATCTTGCTTTGCGCGCTCTAAACCATCATCCAGCAACGCCGCAACCACTGGGTGTCGCTCAACCATTTGCACTTTACAGCCCAAGGAAGCCAATACAAACGCGTCGCGCCCTAGCCCAGCCGTGCCATCAAGAATCGTTGGTGTCGTACCTTTATTTAGCCCCGCCGCTTTCGCGATCGCTTGACCTTTACCGCCCCCAAACTTACGGCGGTGTGCCACAGCTCCACTAACAAGATCGACAAAAATAGCACCTAGCTTTGGCTCATCCAGCTTACGTAACTCCAATTGCTGCTCAGTCAATACCAAAGCAAACGGGCTATCTTCGCTGTGGATTAATCCCCAGCGCTGTGTGAGCTGTTGAAAACGGTCTAATTGGGTTGAGTCTTCACAATGAAGTTGTAGTTGCACGGAGTGCTCCAAAGCCTTGTAACAATATAGGGTACGCAGTGTACTGGATTTTCGATTATGGTACTAAGATTTCTGCTGGTGCATCAGCTCTTCAACTAGCTCTGCCAACGGTTTAGGTTTACCGATGATATAACCTTGCGCGTAATCGACCTGAAGCTCCATTAGCTGCTCAATAATACGGGTGTTCTCAACAAATTCCGCCACGGTTTTCTTACCCATTTGACGAGCTAAATCATTGATTGAGCGTACCATCAGGTGGTCCATTTCATTGACATCTATATCGCGTACGAACAAGCCATCAATTTTGACTATATCGACCGGTAACTTTTTAAGGTAACCAAACGAAGACAGACCAGAGCCAAAGTCATCTAGGGCGATACGACAACCGAGCTCTTTAAGTTGAGTAAAGAACTCTATCGCTTGATTCATATTACTCATCGCCGCAGTTTCAGTGATTTCCAAGCAGATTTTCTCACACGGCACAGTGCTGGTTTCGAGCTTGTTTAATAAGAAGGCGATAAACTCTTTGTTGCCCATTGAGTGGCCCGATAGGTTAATCGAACATAGGCTAAGTTGCTCTAAGGCTTTATCATTTTCGGCCAACCAATCTAAGGTCTGAGTAACGACCTGTTTATCTAGCAAATGGGCGATGTTATAGCGCTCTGATGCGGGCATAAAAATCCCCGGAGAGATGTACTCTCCTTGCGCATTTTTAATTCGAATCAAGATTTCAAAGTGCATACCTGATTCTGAATCGGTCAAACTTAAAATCTGTTGAGCAAACAGTTCAATACGCTGATTAGCTAATGCATCATGAACGAGATTGACGCTTTCCATCTCCTGCTCACGACGACGAAGTTCTTTATCATCTAGGCAGTATAAGTTGTAGCGGTTGCGTCCCTCTTCTTTGGCCACGTGACACGCGGTATCAGCCTGAGCATGGACCATTTGTGGTGAAAGCGCAGTATGGTCAATCAATCGAATACCAATCGAGCAATTTAGATTGAGGCGAATATCTTCCCATATAAAAGGATGTTCACTGAGGGTATTGATGATCGTTGATGCCAACTTCTTTGCATCGACTTCGGTACAATCTCTCAGCAGAATCGCGAATTCATCCCCACCTAGACGAGCTAAGATGGTGTTATATGGCAGTACTTCTTCTAGCATGCTGGCACAAAACTGGATCGCGGCATCGCCCGCTTCATGCCCAGCGGTATCATTGAGTACTTTGAGCTGATCAAGGTCGATATACAGCATCGCATGAGTGCGTGTATAACTTTCAACTTCGGCTAACGCTTTGACTAGCTCTGTTTCGAAATAGTTGCGACTGTAAGTTCCCGTCAATAGGTCGTGTTCTGCCTGGTATTGCAGCTGATCTGATAGCTGTCGAGTCGCCGTCACATCTTCACCGACGATAAGCAAGTGGCCTGTTTCCACCAGCGGGCGGATGTTTTCTCGAATCCATACTGTATGGCCATCACAATGACGATATTCGATCTCTCTGCGCCAAACGCCTTTTAGCGCCTGCTTAGGTTGTAACAGCACCTGCCGAGGGATAATTGCGTCATCATGAAGATAGAAGTCTCGCAGTCGATGACCGAGTAGTTGGTCCGATGTATAACCCAACAGTTGCTCAGCAAATTGATTCACCTGCTGAATTCGATTCTGGTCATCAAGTGTCAACATCATGATCGGTTGCTGATCATAGTAGTGGCTTAAATTCGCTTCGCGTTGAAACAGTCTTTCTTCTGTGATTTTTCGTGAGGTTATATCACGCGCTTCAAGTAGGAACTGTTTACCACTGTTAAGCGATGGAATCGGTTTAAACGACAGCTCTAATACCATAGAGCCAAGTTCTGCGTGCCAAATTTCCGCTTCAAACTGAGTAATGATGTCGTGAGCACCGTCAGTAAAAAACTGCTCAATCTGCTGCGCGGTATCCACTTCCCAATGATGATGCTGCCAGATTGGCCGCTCTACGGAGAAGTTGTGGTCATAGAGTAATTCTTGTAGCTTACGGTTGCTCGATACAACGGTACCTTGCTCATCCAGAACGCCGATAAAGTGATAGCTCTGATCAAAGACCATTTCAATCAAAGTTTGGCTCTCTTTTGCTAACTGTTCGCTGCGTTTAATTCGGCTGAGGTAGTAGATAAGAACAAGAATAATAACCGAAAGCACAGACACCATGCTGCCTACAATTTTAAGCTCATTCTTATAGCGCTGAGAAAAGCTGAGCGGTTTATTGAAGATAACTGAGGCCGCCTCCCCTTCAATACCTAGCCCCCATTTAAGCACCGCTTGATAGTCGAGCTTAATTTCAGGTGTGCCGACTTCTATATTTGGTAATGGTCCATCTGGGTTTTCGAGCACCTCCACCAAGATATTCGCAGCTTGCTTACCGTGCGTCTTGCCACTCTGAATAACCCCGCCAACGGCACCATAGCCAAGCCCTAAATCGTGCACCATATAGATGGGCGCGTTGGAGGTTTCATTGAGCTTTTTCCATTGATTCACATCGGTTCTCACCGTGCCATCTTTATCACGGTAATAAACCCCAAATAGAATACTACTCTTAGTATCTAGCCTTGTAACAATCTCTAGCAATTGGTTGTAGCTATCTGGTACGACTGAGGTAACAATCTCTCGATATTTGGGGTTGTTAGTTAAGAAGGCATCCATCTGAGCTCTAACCGCCTCTCCCGTGACCGAATGATCACTGATGATATAGATAGAGTCTACTTCGCCTTGAAGACGTTCAATAAGCGAGATATTACTTAATAGATCAATATCTTCAATCACCCCTGTCGCGGAGATATCTTGGTGCAGTTCAGGTGTGTAATTATTGATCCCACCAAAAATGACTGGCGTCTGTCCGAGCTCAGAGGAAAGTTTATTCATCAGCGCCAGAGCATTGTTGTCACTGACCACAATTGCGCGAAACTTCTCTTGCTCAAACTTAGTTTTATAGAGATGGTACAACTGCTGTAGATATTCATCGCTCTGTAGGCGTTTGGTATCAAGATAGAGCACACGAGTAGAAATACCCGTGGCTTTTAATTCCACATCGAGACCCCTTTGAAAGGAATCTGTCCAAAAAAAACCTTGATGGTAAGAGTGTACAACCAGTACATCTCTATTATCAGCAACAGCAAACATGCTGGTAATAGCAGACAGAAAAAGAAGGCAAAAGCGCACTAAATTTGAGTCTCGATATCTGAGGAGTGTTAGTATAATTGTATCACCAATGGTGATTATTTGTACTTATTCCATAGTGTTAACGTGAGCAATAAGGAGTTCTATGCACACGCAAAACGTAAAGCTCGATGATCTTGATAAGGCGATACTCAAAACGTTGATGGAGGATGCTCGTACTCCGTATGCCGAAATGGCCAAACAGTTCGAGGTCAGCCCTGCGACGATTCACGTCCGAATAGAGAAAATGAAGTCAGCCGATATTATCCAAGGGACGGAGGTCATCGTCGATACCAAAAAGCTTGGCTACGACGTATGTTGCTTTATTGGTATCAACCTTAACGCGGCTCGTGATTATCACTCTGCGCTAGAAAAACTAAATGCTTTGGAAGAAGTGGTTGAAGCGTATTACACCACTGGAGCATACAACATTTTCGTCAAGTTAATGTGTCGCTCGATTGAAGAACTGCAATACGTCCTAATCGATAAGCTGCAAGCAATTGATGAAGTCCAATCAACAGAAACCCTCATCTCATTGCAAAACCCGATTAACCGTAACGTTAACCCATAAAAAAACTCGCCGTAGCGAGCTTTTTTATCAGATTAGAAATCTATTTTGAGGCCAAGTACTGCTTTAAATCCTCAACAGAAATACCTTGTTGAGCGATCTCTTTAGCTAATGATTCAACTTGCTCGTCTTTGCGCGACTCAATCACCTGTTGAAACTGATAAACCATATCACGTAAAACTGGTAAAGGAACTTGCTTAGCGGCGCTTTGAATACGCTCAGCGCTTTGGTTGCCTAGCTCATTAAGAACCTTACCAAACATGAGTTTTTCTGGAGCGTCGTCTAGTTGCTCCATAACACGAGCCATCTCGTATGCTGTCATTGACATCGTTGTGATTTATCCACAGATTTCGATATAAGAAGCTCAAATATACAGCGTTTCATTTAATTAGCAAAGCGCATTTCCGCTTTGTTAGGCCGTTGCGTGATGCCATGTCTTACCTGACTTCGACCATAAGATCATCAAGGCTGGAGTCACAATGAGCATCAAGGTTGCAATCATCACTTGTGGTTCCATACCTAAGCGTTGGACACTACCAACCACCAGTCCTGAACCACTCATTTGAAATAGGCCCAATAGTGCCGCTGCAGTGCCCGCTTTGTCACCAAATGGTGCAAGCGCTTTACCTGCCGCAGCTCCTAAAATCCATGCAAAGCCAATTGACGACATAAAGATTGGTAGCATAAAGGCAAGTGGCGTCGCTTGCGTCGCTAGTGACAACATAGCCATACCAGCTAATGCTAAAGTCACGATTCCGACTGTTAGCGCCCAATGGGTGCCAAACTTGTCCATAAACTTAGGCGCACTCATACATGCTACGATATTGATTGCCGCATTAATCCCAAACCAGAAGGTGAACTCATTCATGCTTAGGCCTAAGTTTTCCATCAGAACTACTGGCGCAGAGGTCACGTAGCCAAGGATTACCGCCATTGCCAACATACATAGCGATGCATGGAACACGAACGAAGGCGTTTTAACGACATCTAAGTAACGATGAAGTTTGAAAACTGGCTCTTTACTCAATTGCGGATTGGTCTCTTTCAAACCTAGCCATAAGAACACCAACACGACCACCGCAAAGCCGGCCATAAAGCTGAAATTGGAACGCCAGCCAAATTGTTGAGTCAACCAACTACCAAGAATAGGAGCTAACGCGGGTATAAAGCAGATTGCCCCGTTGAGGTAGCTAATCATCTTGCCACTTTTTTGTGGTCCAAAAATATCGCGAACTGTTGCAAAGGCTGCTACTGATGTCGCGCATGCACCTAAGCCTTGTAGCAGTCGAGACACCAACATCCATTCAATATTTTGAGCACTCCACGCCAATAAAGCGCTCACTGCATAGATGCTGACACCGCCCAATGCAACAGTTCGACGTCCGAGTTTATCTGCTAAAGGTCCAGCAAATAGCTGGCCAACACCCATAGCAAATAGAAACCATGTGATCGTATCTTGTGCTAACGCGTGTTCCACGTGAAACGTTGATGAGATCATAGGCAATGCAGGCAGATAAATATCAATCGCTAATGGACTGAATAAAACCAACAGTGTCAGTAACACCAGTTGCGATTTCTTTGGAACATATTGGTTTGCCGTTTGCACTTACTACTCCGCTGCACAAGATGAATTTGGCGACATAGTAAGCTAAACTAGATATGCCATCCAATGACGAATAGTCATCAAAGTTATTCTATATGGGAATTTCTAATGAATATTGAAAAGCTCGCACGCCTCGACCTCAATTTGCTGGTATGTTTACGTGTCCTGCTTGAAGAACTCAATGTCACTCGGGCTGCTCACCGACTCTGCTTAAGCCAATCAGCCGTCAGTAAAAACCTCGCTAAGTTGCGTACACAATTCGATGATCCGCTGTTTGTCCGACACGCACACGGTTTGAAACCTACACCTAAAGCGCTGTTTCTCAAACCTAAGCTTGAAGTGCTCATCCATCAACTTGAGCAACTGACTCAACCTGAAGAGTTTTCACCTAGCTCAAGTGATTACCGCTATCAAATTGCCGCTGTAGAAAGTGTCTATCCGTTAATCTTGCCGCACTTTTTGCCACAGATATTTAAACGTGCACCACAAGTAACCATCGCCACCCATGCTTGGTCCGAAGAGACGTTTCGTCAGATACAACGAGGTGAAATAGATCTCGGCATCACAGGTAAAGATATCGATATTAATGATGCCAAGTTGACCATGCTGCCACCCAGCGATATTTGCGAGCAAGAGATCTATCGTGATAATCAAATGTGTTTAGTCCGAAAAGACCACCCAGCATTAGGCCAAAACTGGAATTTAGAGAACTATCTAGCTCAACGTCATGTTCAAGTGCGTTGTGATGGCAATGAACGTTGGCTGTTGGATTATCGTCTCGCGGACTACGGCAAAGAGCGTGACATTGCGATCACGGTGCCTGACTTTAATAGCGCGGCAAGCCTCTGTTCCTATACGGATTTCGTTTTCACTGCGCCAAGCCACTTCGTTAAATTGGCGTCTAAACAACTCGACCTAACCGTACTGCCATTGCCAATGGAGTTTCCTCCGATGGCTTACACGCTATTCTGGCACAGAGACCGAGAAAATGATCCCGCACTCTCTTGGTTACGTCAGATAATTAAAGATAAAACCACCGCACTGAGATAGTTTGCAGCCCGCCGGTAAAAAGAGTAGCTTATTGACATCGTCCAGGTGGCATAACGTTGTAATGGACGCCATAACCATAATGAAGGATTAACACAGATGCTAACTAATACTGAGCAGCGCCTAGCCGCAATTCGCGAGTGGCTTGCAAACAACAATATTGATGCCCTGCTTGTTCCCCATGAAGACGAGTATTTAGGTGAATACGTACCAGCGCATAACGAGCGTTTACACTGGCTAACAGGTTTTACTGGTTCTGCCGGAGCGGCCGTTATCACGCAAGATAAAGCAGCAATTTTTGTTGATGGTCGCTACACAGTACAAGTAACAAAGCAAGTTCCTGCCGATCTATTCGAGTACCGTCACCTGATTGAAGAACCTGCATTAGATTGGATTAAGGACACTCTTGAAAGCGGCGCATCTGTTGCAATCGACCCACGTATGCATAACTCAGCCTGGCTCGATATCGCGCAAGCCAAACTAGCTAGTTCACTTGAGCTAAAGATTCTAGACAGTAACCCTATAGACGAACTGTGGCACGATCGCCCTGCACCTGTGGTTTCTGATGTTCGTTTGATGGCAACCGAAGCCGTAGGTCAATCAAGCGACAGTAAACGCCAAGAAATCGCACAGCTGGTTAAAAAAGCTGGCGCAGACAGCGCAGTGATCACCGCGCTTGATTCTATCTGCTGGCTGCTCAACGTTCGTGGTCTTGATGTATCACGTCTACCAGTACTGCTTTCTCACGCGATTCTGCATTCAGATTCAACTGTTGAATATTTCTTGGATCCCGCTCGCCTACCAACAGAGTTCGATACTCACGTAGGTGCGGGTGTAACAGTACATCACCCAGAAGCATTGCAAGCACGACTTGAAACCCTAACCGGTAAAAAAGTGCTAGTTGACCCTACGACAAGCAACGCATGGTTTAAGCTGGTTCTACAAAACGCCGGAGCATCTGTAGTAAGTAAAGCGGACCCATGTCTAATGCCAAAAGCGGCGAAGAACTCAGTTGAAATCGCAGGCATGAAAGCATGTCATATCCGCGATGGCGTTGCGATGAGTAAGTTCCTGTGTTGGTTAGATGCAGAGGTCGTTGCAGGTAATCTGCATGATGAAGCAACACTGGCTGACAAACTGGAAGCATTCCGTAGCGAAGACCCTACGCTAATGGATCTCAGCTTCGATACCATTTCAGCAGCGGGCGGAAACGCCGCAATGTGTCACTACAATCACGAGAACCAACCTGAGCCAGGTCAGCTCGAGCTGAACACGCTTTACCTAGTTGATTCAGGCGGTCAATACCTAGATGGTACTACCGACATCACACGTACTATCGCGATCGGTCAGCCTTCACAAGAAATGATTAAGCAGTTCACTCTTGCTCTAAAAGGTCATATTGGGGTTGCTCGTGCACGCTTCCCGAAAGGCACTCGTGGTTACCAAATCGATACGCTAGCTCGTCAGCACCTATGGGCTGAAGGTTACGACTATGACCACGGCACGGGGCATGGCGTTGGTCACTTCCTAAGTGTTCATGAAGGCCCAGCGAGCATTTCGAAGAAGCAAATCGACGTGCCTCTAACAGAAGGTATGGTGCTGTCCAACGAGCCAGGTTACTACCGTGCAGATGCGTTTGGTATCCGTATTGAAAACCTAGAGCTTGTTGTCGAAACACCAACAAATGGTGACTTCCCTGTTCTGTCGTTTGAGTCGCTAACACGCTGCCCAATCGACAAGCGCAACATTAATGTGGATATGCTCACTCGTCCAGAGCTTGCTTGGCTGAATGATTACCATCAAAAAGTATGGGATGAAATCAGCCCACTTGTAGAAAGTGAAGTGAAAGAGTGGCTGCGTCAAGCAACACTACCTTTAGCACACAGCTAGAAGCTAGAAGCTAGAAGCTAGAAGCTAGAAGCTAGAAGCTAGAAGCTAGAAGCTAGAAAAAGTAGAGGGTTGATGTTTTACATCAACCCTCTTTTCTTTGTTTATGTTTCACGTGAAACATCGAGTTTGTCTAACCCAATATATTTTAGCCAGAATATGCCGAATGCCAATCGCGCCATACCGGGTCAAACCCTTTTGCGCGAATCATACCTTCCACTGAGCCAGCGCTGCGCTCATCACTGATTTCAAATTGCTCTAGTTCAACATCATCCATCGCGTACCCACCAGGCTGAGTTTTCGATGCAGCCGACATACTGGTCACCCCCAAAGGAAGAACATTGTCCCTAAATGTTGCCGACTCGCGAGTCGATAGTGACAGTTCAACTTCAGGGTTTAATAAGCGATAGGCGCAAATCAATTGTACCAGCTGTTTGTCACTCATGACCGACTTTGGTTGAAGACCACCTTCGCAAGGACGTAAACGCGGAAAAGAAATTGAGTAACGCGTTTGCCAATAGGTTCGTTCAAGATAATCCAAATGAGCGGCGACGTAAAAGCAGTCAGCGCGCCACTCTTCCAGTCCAATCAAGGCACCTATACCAATCTTATCAATACCTGCTTTTGCTAAACGATCTGGCGTATCCAAGCGGTATTCAAAATCCATCTTATTACCACGAAGATGGTGCTCGGCATAAGTCGAGGGGTGATAGGTTTCTTGATACACCATCACCGCATCCAAACCGAGAGTCTTAAGCTCTGCGTAATCGCTTTGGTCTAGAGGTTGAACCTCCATCGCCAAATAATTAAAACGTTGCTTAATCGTTGGCACCATGTCGCGGAAATACTTCATCCCAACTTTGGTTTCATGCTCCCCAGTTACCAATAGCACACTATCAAACTTCATGCGTTTAATGGCTTCTACTTCAGCAATAACTTCGTCTTTATTAAGCGTGCGGCGTTTGATTCTATTCTCCATCGAAAAGCCACAATACGTACAAGCGTTAGCGCACAAGTTAGAAAGGTACAATGGAATATAAAGCGACATGGTATTACCAAAACGCTTGCGAGTTGCCGAGTATGACAACTGCGCCATTTGCTCCAAGTAAGGTTCCGCAGCAGGTGAAATTAGTGCTTTAAAATCTTCCAAGTCACGCTTGGGTTTATTCAATGCGCGCACGACGTCTTGCTCGGTTTTGGCGTAAATCGACATCGAGATATCGTCCCAATTGAGCTGTTTAAACTGTTCGACGAAACTCATGAACACCTCACTTATAGCTCATCCAAAAAGGAAGTCAGTGGGCTCGATGCAACAGCGTGAGACACCTTACCAGCAAGACCCGCTTCATACGCCATACGACCTGATTCTACCGCCATCTTAAATGCCTTCGCCATCGCTACGGGATCGCTCGACGCAGCAATTGCGGTATTTACCAGTACGGCATCTGCGCCCATTTCCATCGCACGCGCCGCATGAGAAGGTGCACCAATGCCCGCATCTACAACTACTGGAACATTGGCTTGGTCGATGATGATCTCTAGGAAGTCGTGAGAAACAACGCCTTTGTTGGATCCGATAGGCGCGCCCAACGGCATTACTGCTGCACAGCCAACTTCTTCTAAGCGCTTACACAAAACTGGGTCTGCATGACAGTAAGGAAGTACAATAAACCCCTGAAGTACCAGTTGTTCTGCCGCGGCAAGAGTCTCTATTGGATCGGGCATTAAATATTTCGGATCTGGGTGAATTTCAAGTTTTAGCCAGTTGGTACCCAATGCCTCGCGCGCAAGCTGAGCAGCAAATACTGCGTCCTTGGCATTCTTTGCACCTGATGTATTGGGTAGCAAGTTAACGCCGGATTCAACTAGTGGCCGCAAAATATCATCTTGTTGGTCATTAATATCTACACGCTTCAAAGCCATGGTAGCCAGTTGCGACCCTGACACTTGAATCGCTTTAGCCATCAACTGGCTATTAGCAAATTTTCCTGTGCCCGTGAACAGTCGCGATTTGAATTGTTTATCTCCAATTTTTAGCATCGACGTTAGCCCCCTGCGATCGCTTGAAACAGAGAGATACTATCTCCCTGTGAAAGTACTGTGCTCGCCCACTCACTGCGCGGCACAACATTATTGTTGATTGCAAAAACACAGCCAATTTCAGGAAGTTCAAATTGACTGATGATTTGCTGTAGATTCGAACCAGTTGCAACTTGGTGTGATTGCTCGTTAATAGCAATGGTTATCACACCTGTATCAGCAGCAAACTCTGGTGTAGTTGATTGTTGTAACGATGATGTCATTGCTTGCGACTCTCATATTGTTCGATATTAGGTAAAGATGGATGCGGCCCTATGGCTAAGCGCAAACTTGGCATTGCTTATCTTTCTGTATCTGCATGGTTTGCCACTGCATTCGTAGCCCATCAAATAGATGCAATTGAAATGGTTTCACGTGAAACATTCCTGTCGATAGCCTTTGAATAGCAGCGAGAGCTTGGTAATTACCAAGAGTACCTACCACCGGACCAACAACACCACTATCAGTGCAACTGTTAACTTGTTTGAGCTCATCAAAAGGATAAAGGCAGCGATAACACGCCTTGTCCTCATCAGCCCCTTGATAATCAAACACAGCAAACTGCCCTTGCCAGCCAATTGCAGCAGCGGAAACTAATGGTGTACTACTTTCAAAGCAGACTTGATTGATAAGCTGTCTAGTCTGCATATTGTCACTGCAGTCGAGAACCACATCTGCCAGCATAACCTCCAATTTAAGTTGAGCTTTTTCCAGCCGTTTAGTTATCGCACGTACTCGAACCATAGGGTTGAGCTCAGCGAGATGCCTTACTGTCGCCTCGGTTTTCGCTACTTGGAGGTCTTGTTCACGATAGATCACTTGCCTCTGTAAGTTGCTGCTATCTACCTCGTCATCATCAACGACCACTAGCTTGCCGATACCAGCCGCAGCTAAATACAAACTCGCTGCGCTACCTAGCCCACCACAACCAATGATCAGCACATGCGACTTGCTCAACTGCTCTTGTCCATTTTCAGCTATTTCTGGCAAAGCTATTTGACGTCGGTATCGGAGAAATTGCTTATCCGTGAGCATGCTAGCCTCTCTTGGTATCCGCCAATTCACTATTCTGATCAGTAAACGTTAGCTGTCTTTCCTTCATCAGTTGTGCAAAAAACTCGATAACGGACTGAGCTGATTCTGCCAACGTAATAGCACGCACGACTGCCAAGCTAGAAACGCCCGTTTGCCAAACTTGGTCAGCATTAGATTGGTCAATGCCACCAATTGCGACCGTCGGAAAACCGAGTAAATCGCCACTCACTGCTTTGTCTTTTGAAGAACGGAAAGCACGCTCTGTGTTTCCATAAGGAATGCTATCAATTAACTTTTGGTACAACGCCAAGCGAACTAAACCTTGTGGTTTAGATGGCATCTGTTTTGTGGTGGTTGGGAAAATATGCCCTAGCGCGATGTAGCTAGGGTGAATTTGTACGATGCGCAGTAGCTCGTAATAACCATGAGTAGAAAGACCGAGACAGATACCGGCTTTGGTTAGCTGAGCTAAATTCGATTCTTCTATGTCTTCTTGTCCTAGGTGAACACCGTAAGCCCCATGTTTAATCGCTAACTGCCAATAGTCATTGATAAACACTTGCGCCTTGTACTGCCGACCTAGCTCAATTGCTCGAATGATCTGTTGTTCTAAATCGGCTCGCAGAGGGTTCTTGATTCGCAGTTGAATGGTACTAATACCTAAAGGTAGCAAACTCTCGATCCAAGCAACATCATCAACAACTGGGTAGAGCCCTAGACCTTGTTTGGTTAGGGTTGGAAAGTTGACGTCCTCTCCTTGTGCAGACCATCCTACTTGAATGCCAAGTCGGTTATCTTCCAATACTGGGGTTGGGAAATCATCAAATTGGTCAGCCCATAATGTAGACCTTCCTTCGTCAAGGCTGTCACTCAATAATGTTTCACGTGAAACATTCGCTTGTTGAGTTAGCATTCCTCGAGCAAGTGTTAACGCATCTTCGATAGGAAAATCGAGTACTATCAGCGTTACTATCCAAGCAAGGTGATGTTCAGGATCGAACATTGCGTTGACTTTGAACTTAACAGAAAGCGCTCTCACTTCATCATTAATTGGGTGACGCCAGATATCTAGATAAAGCGCTTCGTCCTTTTCACCGGAAACCTGGCTATCAGCAATACCAATAAAAATTGTTTTCGATGGTTGCCTTGCACACGCTTCCACCGACAACGCTGAGCGATAATAAAGCGCAAGTGAACACTCAGGTTCAGAATCATACCCATCGATAAGATCAGTCGTTATGTGTGTAATCTGTTGGTCGCGAACAAGCTGAATAGATTGAGTTGGGCTAACACCCAACTCAAAATCTTCGATGCAAAAACCCTGCTCTTTCGCCAACAACAAGCATTGTTGAACTAAACCGGTTAGTTCAATCAATGATGACGGAATAAGGATTTTGCTCATTAATCACTGACCTCGGCATGTGCTGCTGGGTGGTATAGCTCAGAGCCCGTTTCTCTAAATTCTTGCGATTTTTGACGCATACCTTCAAGTGGGTCATCAAGCATTTTGATTGAGATTGCTTGGTCCGCAGCAACTTGCTCAGTGTCTTTCGCATACTCTCTAACTTCTTGAGAGATCTTCATTGAACAGAACTTAGGACCACACATCGAACAAAAATGGGCAACCTTACCCGACTCTTGCGGTAGGGTTTCATCATGGAAAGTACGAGCGGTTTCAGGGTCGAGTGACAAGTTGAATTGATCTTCCCAACGGAACTCGAAGCGAGCTTTAGAAAGCGCGTTATCTCGAACTTGTGCACCAGGGTGTCCCTTAGCTAAATCAGCAGCGTGTGCAGCAAGCTTGTAGGTGATCATGCCTACCTTCACGTCTTCTTTGTTTGGTAAGCCTAGGTGCTCTTTTGGTGTTACATAACAAAGCATCGCACAGCCATACCAACCAATCATGGCGGCACCAATACCTGAAGTAATATGATCGTAGCCAGGAGCGACGTCTGTCGTCAGTGGACCAAGCGTGTAGAACGGTGCTTCATGACAATGCTCTAATTGCTCTTCCATGTTCTCTTTGATCATGTGCATTGGAACATGGCCAGGACCTTCGATAATGACTTGTACGTCGTATTCCCAAGCAATCTTGGTCAACTCACCAAGGGTGCGAAGCTCAGCAAATTGCGCTTCATCGTTAGCATCGGCAACCGAACCAGGACGCAGACCATCACCGAGAGAAAGTGCCACATCATACTTAGCACAGATTTCACAGATCTCTCGAAAGTGGGTGTATAAGAAGCTTTCTTGGTGATGCGCTAAACACCATTTCGCAATGATAGAACCACCACGAGAAACGATACCAGTAACGCGTTTTGCAGTCATTGGCACATAGCGAAGTAGTAAACCGGCATGGATAGTGAAATAGTCAACACCCTGCTCAGCTTGCTCAATCAGAGTATCGCGCATCACTTCCCAGTTAAGGTTTTCGGCAACACCATTCACTTTCTCAAGCGCTTGGTACATAGGTACAGTACCAATCGGAACTGGACTATTACGCAGAATCCACTCGCGAGTTTCGTGAATATTACGTCCAGTAGAAAGGTCCATAACGGTATCCCCACCCCAACGCGTCGCCCACACGAGCTTCTCTACTTCTTCCTCAATCGAAGAAGTGACCGATGAGTTACCGATGTTGGCGTTCACTTTGACCAAAAAGTTACGCCCAATGATCATTGGTTCGGATTCTGGGTGGTTAATATTAGAAGGGATAATCGCGCGACCTTCGGCGACTTCTTTACGCACAAACTCAGCGGTAATGTCTTTTGGAAGATTCGCTCCGAAGCTTTGACCCGGATGCTGTTGATTCAGCACTTCATCACGGTATTGAGCGCGCCCCATATTTTCACGCAGGGCGATATATTCCATTTCTGGGGTGATTATACCTTTGCGAGCATAGTGCAATTGAGTCACGCACTGCCCATCTTTGGCACGTCGAATACGAGGTAGATTTCCGTAACGAAGCTCGTCTAGCGTTTCATCTTCTAAGCGCTCCTTGGTGTATACCGAGCTTACCTCATCAAGTAACTCAGTATCGGCACGCTCTTCAATCCACCCTTCTCTTAGCTTAGGTAGGCCCTTGTAAAGGTCAATGGTGTGTTCTGGGTCTGTGTATACCCCAGAGGTATCGTAAACGCGTACGGGCTCATTAGGCTCGAAAATAGGCGCTTCTTTTGTGCCTCCAATAAGGCTATCAGCGAGTGATATTTCGCGCATCGGTACGCGAATATCAGAACGTGAGCCTTCAACATAGACTTTGCTTGAATTTGGGTACGGTTGTACCGAAAGAGTATCAATAAACTGTTTTGCTTCCAGTCTCGCTTGCTTGCGACTCGACATAGCATTTTTCCTTGCTTTGTTATTCTTAGATAAAAAGTAACGGGATAAAAATGCTTGGCGGAAAGATGCGACAAGAGGAATCGAATTATGAGCTAGGTTAGCTTGCGCTAATGACCCCATAACGGTATTCGATTATTTGATAGGTAAACTAGATAGAATTCTAGTGTAGATATCTTCTCTTGTTCCCTTCGCAGATATTAATCTGATCAGGTTCAACGGATCCCGAATTAACGGTCTCAGCCCTATGGCACTCCGACAAGTAGAACCAGTATATAAAATCGGCTTGGTTAAACCAAGCCGACCTGATTAAAAAAGTGTCACTTTTTAACAGTGCTAACTTTTGAGTAGCAATTGAAAGCCAATCCAAGCAGCAGAAATGCTGAGGACGACATTAAGTAGAACGTTAAGTCCCATCTTAAAAAATGCACCTTGCTGCATAAGGAGCACGTTATCCATAGAGAACGTAGAGAAGGTGGTTAAAGCGCCTAGAAAGCCAAGACCAATAATCTGACGCCAAGGTTCTGTGGCGAGCATTTCATTTTCAAAAGCTGCAATCAAAAGCCCCATAATAAATGAACCGACGACATTAACCGTTAGAGTTCCGTATGGGAATCCGCGTCCTAGTAGTAATGCGCATAGTTCAGCAACCAAATATCGTGAACACGCGCCAAAAGCTCCACCAATCGCAATGAAGCCTAATATAGAAAGCTGTCCCATCATTTTCTCCAGTTAATATTTTTGTACATCTTAGCCGTCTGCCAGCCTATTTTTACAAGTTTAAATCAACAACTAGCCCAATAAACTAATGAAAATTTAAAACGTTACAGGAGTCACTTTACTTCGATGTACCCCATAAGCCCTGTTTTCATATGCTCTATGACATGACAATGATACATCCAGCGCCCTGGGTTATCAGCAACAAATGCGGCTTTCGCACTGCCATTCTTACCAAGTAGGACAGTGTCGGTATGAAACGGCTCAGTCACTTTTCTACCATCTAACTCAAGTACAGTGAACGTATGACCATGAAGATGAATGGGATGATGGTATTGAGTGACGTTCTTGAGATTAAATATATAGGTCTTTCCGAGATCAAGCGTCGCTAGAGGTGCAGGAATATTATCTTTACTCATCCCCTCCCAAGCGCGTTTATTGGTCAGCCAGAATTTAGGTATCACTTTACCATCTTTGCCTACTGGGCTTACTGCACCTTCCCATTCAAAAACAAAGTCTATTTCTTCAGCACGATCGAGAGCTAACGCAGGAACCGGATTAAGAGGCAATATTGGGATCGGTTGCTGATCTGGAAGATCCGAGGCGATCACTTGAAAGTCGCACAAAGAAAATGGAAAGCGCCCTTTCATTTGACGTACGTATACACGCTCTCCTGCTTTCGGAGCAGTAAAAGCAATATCAACCCTCATTCCTGGTCCTATCTTGTGCTGTATGAGCTTATCGGGCGTTTTAATAGGGTTTCCATCAATTGCTATCACCCAGGCATTAACACCTTCTATAGCAATAGGGTAAGTGATTGTATTATCGACATTAGCAATTCTAAGCCGCGTTGTAGCGTTGGCCTTAAGAGTATACGTCGGCTCATGAGTGCCATTGACACTACTCCACTCACCCGGCGTTCCCATACGAGCGCTAAGACGTGGGATCATTAAGTCTTTCCACTGACCTTGCTTATCTAGGTGCCAATGTTTGAGCATCAACTCATGCTCCTCATCAAACTCAACAGGAACAACTTCTTCGACGATAATTAAACCAACTAAGCCCATACCAAGCTGCTTTACGCTATTCATATGTGGGTGGTACCAAAATGTGCCAGCGTCAGGAGGCGTAAAGCGATAGACAAAGGTTTCACCTGGCATTATCGGGGGTTGACTAAGAAATGGCACTCCATCCATTTCTATTGGGATTCTAAGTCCATGCCAGTGAATCGTCGTAGACTCAGATAGCTTATTGGTAAACCTAATCGTAACCTCTTGTCCCTGACGACAACGGATAGTTGGAGCGGGTATTTGCCCATTAAAGCCTAAGACATTGGTTTGAAAACCTGGTACGAGCTCTGCCGTTGTAGGCTCAGCGGTAAGATCATATACCAAGGAGCCATTACTACTTTCTGTTCGAGTTACTGAACACGCTGGTAAGATACTCATCGCTGAAATAGCCAAGCTAGATTTGATGAAATGACGACGTGAAATATTCATAAACTTAGAGGTTACTGAGTAGGTTATACTCGTAACTGTAACACCTTGATATTAATAATTCTCAATAAGATTAAAGTTTGAGGAGTGCCAGATCCTTAAACAAAAAAAGCCTTAGTCGAAAGACTAAGGCTTTTAATATGGTAGAGATGAAGCAACTCAATCTCCCAACACGCGCTGTTTTTTGGTAAGTCGCGGAATCCGCTGCTCTGCCAGTTGAATACTTCAACACCAGAAAGCAAAAAAGGCTCCAGCCTTTCGACTAGAGCCTTAAATATGGCAGGGGTGGAGAGATTCGAACTCCCAACACGCGGATTTGGAATCCGCTGCTCTGCCAATTGGAGCTACACCCCTGTAGAATCTTTTCAAATTGTAGATTCAAAAAAACCTCGCTATAAGCGAGGTCTTCAAATAAGTGGCGGAGCGGACGGGACTCGAACCCGCGACCCCCGGCGTGACAGGCCGGTATTCTAACCAACTGAACTACCGCTCCGCACTGGTTAGACTCTAGAGTCTAAATTTAAAGCCTGGCGATGTCCTACTCTCACATGGGGAAACCCCACACTACCATCGGCGCTAATTCGTTTCACTTCTGAGTTCGGCATGGAAGTCAGGTGGGTCCAAATCGCTATGGTCGCCAAGCAAATTCTTAAAATTCGGAAAGCTGTTTAAGTTCTTAACACATTCAATATTCTTGTATTGAGTCCATCAAAACCCTTTGGGTGTTGTATGGTTAAGCCTCACGGGCAATTAGTACAGGTTAGCTCAATGCCTCGCAGCACTTACACACCCTGCCTATCAACGTTCTAGTCTCGAACAACCCTTTAGGACCCTCAAGGGGTCAGGGAAGACTCATCTCAGGGCTCGCTTCCCGCTTAGATGCTTTCAGCGGTTATCGATTCCGAACTTAGCTACCGGGCAATGCGTCTGGCGACACAACCCGAACACCAGAGGTTCGTCCACTCCGGTCCTCTCGTACTAGGAGCAGCCCCCTTCAATCTTCCAACGCCCACGGCAGATAGGGACCGAACTGTCTCACGACGTTCTAAACCCAGCTCGCGTACCACTTTAAATGGCGAACAGCCATACCCTTGGGACCGACTTCAGCCCCAGGATGTGATGAGCCGACATCGAGGTGCCAAACACCGCCGTCGATATGAACTCTTGGGCGGTATCAGCCTGTTATCCCCGGAGTACCTTTTATCCGTTGAGCGATGGCCCTTCCATACAGAACCACCGGATCACTATGACCTGCTTTCGCACCTGCTCGAATTGTCATTCTCGCAGTCAAGCGGGCTTATGCCATTGCACTAACCACACGATGTCCAACCGTGTTTAGCCCACCTTCGTGCTCCTCCGTTACTCTTTGGGAGGAGACCGCCCCAGTCAAACTACCCACCAGGCACTGTCCACAACCCCGATTCAGGGGTCAATGTTAGAACATCAACACTACAAGGGTGGTATTTCAAGGACGGCTCCAACGATACTGGCGTACCGTCTTCAAAGCCTCCCACCTATCCTACACATGTAGGGTCAATGTTCAGTGCCAAGCTGTAGTAAAGGTTCACGGGGTCTTTCCGTCTAGCCGCGGGTACACTGCATCTTCACAGCGATTTCAATTTCACTGAGTCTCGGGTGGAGACAGCGTGGCCATCATTACGCCATTCGTGCAGGTCGGAACTTACCCGACAAGGAATTTCGCTACCTTAGGACCGTTATAGTTACGGCCGCCGTTTACCGGGGCTTCGATCAAGAGCTTCGACCGAAGTCTAACCCCATCAATTAACCTTCCGGCACCGGGCAGGCGTCACACCGTATACGTCATCTTACGATTTTGCACAGTGCTGTGTTTTTAATAAACAGTTGCAGCCACCTGGTATCTGCGACTCTCGTTAGCTCCATCCGCAAGGGACTTCACCGACAAGAGCGTACCTTCTCCCGAAGTTACGGTACCATTTTGCCTAGTTCCTTCACCCGAGTTCTCTCAAGCGCCTTGGTATTCTCTACCCGACCACCTGTGTCGGTTTGGGGTACGATTCCTTATAATCTGAAGCTTAGAGGCTTTTCCTGGAAGCATGGCATCAATGACTTCACACCCGTAGGTGCTCGACGTCGTGTCTCAGCCTTAAAAAGAGCCGGATTTACCTAACTCTTAAGCCTACGCACTTGAACCTGGACAACCGTCGCCAGGCCCACCTAGCCTTCTCCGTCCCCCCATCGCAATTATAAGAAGTACGGGAATATTAACCCGTTTCCCATCGACTACGCCTTTCGGCCTCGCCTTAGGGGTCGACTTACCCTGCCCCGATTAACGTTGGACAGGAACCCTTGGTCTTCCGGCGAGGGGGTTTTTCACCCCCTTTATCGTTACTCATGTCAGCATTCGCACTTCTGATACCTCCAGCATGCTTTACAACACACCTTCAACGGCTTACAGAACGCTCCCCTACCCAATGTAGTAAACTACATTGCCGCAGCTTCGGTTTATTACTTAGCCCCGTTACATCTTCCGCGCAGGCCGACTCGACTAGTGAGCTATTACGCTTTCTTTAAATGATGGCTGCTTCTAAGCCAACATCCTAGCTGTCTAAGCCTTCCCACATCGTTTCCCACTTAGTAATAATTTGGGACCTTAGCTGGCGGTCTGGGTTGTTTCCCTCTCCACGACGGACGTTAGCACCCGCCGTGTGTCTCCCGGATAGTACTTACTGGTATTCGGAGTTTGCAAAGGGTTGGTAAGTCGGGATGACCCCCTAGCCTTAACAGTGCTCTACCCCCAGTAGTATTCGTCCGAGGCTCTACCTAAATAGATTTCGGGGAGAACCAGCTATCTCCAGGTTTGATTGGCCTTTCACCCCTAGCCACAAGTCATCCGCTAATTTTTCAACATTAGTCGGTTCGGTCCTCCAGTTGATGTTACTCAACCTTCAACCTGCCCATGGCTAGATCACCTGGTTTCGGGTCTATATCCAGCAACTCGACGCCCAGTTAAGACTCGATTTCTCTACGGCTCCCCTAGATGGTTAACCTTGCTACTGAATATAAGTCGCTGACCCATTATACAAAAGGTACGCAGTCACACCACGAAGGTGCTCCTACTGCTTGTACGTACACGGTTTCAGGTTCTATTTCACTCCCCTCACAGGGGTTCTTTTCGCCTTTCCCTCACGGTACTGGTTCACTATCGGTCAGTCAGTAGTATTTAGCCTTGGAGGATGGTCCCCCCATATTCAGACAGGATATCACGTGTCCCGCCCTACTCGATTTCACTGAATGTGCGTTGTCGACTACGGGGCTATCACCCTGTATCGCCGGACTTTCCAGACCGTTCGTCTAACGCATATAAAGCTTAAGGGCTAGTCCAATTTCGCTCGCCGCTACTTTCGGAATCTCGGTTGATTTCTTTTCCTCGGGGTACTTAGATGTTTCAGTTCCCCCGGTTCGCCTCATTAACCTATGTATTCAGTTAATGATACGTGCTTATGCACGTGGGTTTCCCCATTCGGAAATCCCAGACTCAAGTGGTTTTTACTACCTAATCTGGGCTTATCGCAAGTTAATACGTCCTTCATCGCCTCTGACTGCCAAGGCATCCACCGTGTACGCTTAGTCACTTAACCATACAACCCCAAAGAGTTTCGCGAAGCGAATCTTGAGGATGTTGTTTAAACAACCAAAGTTGTCTGCATTTTTATACATGTGCAGACTCGATTTTGCCGGACTCAATTTTGAATAGTCACTAAAAGTGACATTCCCAAGAACACTTGAATGTGTTGTATTGGTGTTTGTCATAAAGACAAACATTGAGAACTTTACAATCAACAAATAATTTGTTGATTTGTCAGCTTTCCAAATTGTTAAAGAGCTAGATTTCTAATGAAACCATTTTTAAACACACTCGTAAGAATGCTTAAAGATGGTGGGCGATACCGGGCTCGAACCAGTGACCCCCTGCTTGTAAGGCAGGTGCTCTCCCAACTGAGCTAATCGCCCATATTAGTTTTACTTCTTATAGGAAGAAGCTTCTCGAATGGTGGAGCTATGCGGGATCGAACCGCAGACCTCCTGCGTGCAAGGCAGGCGCTCTCCCAGCTGAGCTATAGCCCCATCGAGAAAATGGTGGGTCGTGCAGGATTCGAACCTGCGACCAATTGATTAAAAGTCAACTGCTCTACCAACTGAGCTAACGACCCAATGGTATCCCGTAGGGGAGTCGAACCCCTGTTACCGCCGTGAAAGGGCGGTGTCCTAGGCCTCTAGACGAACGGGACACTAGTTGAACACCTTGGGGGGTGTTCCATCTCTTAAACTACATAAACCATCAATCTGTGTGGACACTCATCGTGAGTAATCATCGTATAAGGAGGTGATCCAGCCCCAGGTTCCCCTAGGGCTACCTTGTTACGACTTCACCCCAGTCATGAACCACAAAGTGGTAAGCGTTCTCCCGAAGGTTAAACTACCTACTTCTTTTGCAGCCCACTCCCATGGTGTGACGGGCGGTGTGTACAAGGCCCGGGAACGTATTCACCGTGGCATTCTGATCCACGATTACTAGCGATTCCGACTTCATGGAGTCGAGTTGCAGACTCCAATCCGGACTACGACGCACTTTTTGGGATTCGCTCACTCTCGCAAGTTGGCTGCCCTCTGTATGCGCCATTGTAGCACGTGTGTAGCCCTACTCGTAAGGGCCATGATGACTTGACGTCGTCCCCACCTTCCTCCGGTTTATCACCGGCAGTCTCCCTGGAGTTCCCGACATTACTCGCTGGCAAACAAGGATAAGGGTTGCGCTCGTTGCGGGACTTAACCCAACATTTCACAACACGAGCTGACGACAGCCATGCAGCACCTGTCTCAGAGTTCCCGAAGGCACACCAGAATCTCTTCCGGCTTCTCTGGATGTCAAGAGTAGGTAAGGTTCTTCGCGTTGCATCGAATTAAACCACATGCTCCACCGCTTGTGCGGGCCCCCGTCAATTCATTTGAGTTTTAATCTTGCGACCGTACTCCCCAGGCGGTCTACTTAACGCGTTAGCTCCGAAAGCCACGGCTCAAGGCCACAACCTCCAAGTAGACATCGTTTACGGCGTGGACTACCAGGGTATCTAATCCTGTTTGCTCCCCA